>CAYVFP010000018.1:0-10218 GCA_964451055.1 Candidatus Woesearchaeota archaeon | reverse complement strand
GAAAAAGCCTGTAGAGAGATTCGAACTCCCGACCTACTGCTTTCCTGATTCCGAAGGAATTCGGAATGAAAGATGCGAACATCTTACTTACAAGGCAGCCGCTCTGCCACTGAGCTATACAGGCATAGGAATATTTATTTTTCGGACTTTAAAAAGTTGTTTGTTATTTGTCAGTAGAATTAATAAGAGATTATTTCTCTTCAATTTCTTTTTTTACTGCTTTTTCTTTTTCTTCCTTTGCAGGTTTAGACTTTGTTTGACTTGAGGCTTTAATTTCCTCTTCGATTTTATCTTTTGAAGGGTCTTCAATTCTTTTTTTAACCTTTAGAACTCTTATTTCACAAAGAGATAAGGGATAGATTTTTTTTAATTTAAGACTCAATTCTCTTTGAATTTTATTCTTCAAAACTTCTTCGAACATTTGTTCTGTATTATTTTCTGATGCCCACTTCATTAATTCTTCTTTTGTAGCAGTCCTTAAAGCATGCCTCACACGTCTTGAAACTTTTCTTCTTGTCACCAAAAAGGGTTTTATTTTTATTTCGGAATCTTTAGAATTTGCAATGAATGAATCTTCAACATAGTTTGTTCCTTTTCTAACCATTCTTTTTAGATAGAAAGGAAGAATTCTAAATTCTGTAGGGAATGTTTTTAGATCTTTAGTTATTTCAAGAGTTATTATTGAACCTTTACCTTTTAGGATTCTTGTTAAATCGTATTTTATGAATCTTCCTGCAAGTTCTGATTCTTCAATTGCTTGAAGTTGTGTTTCTTTTTTTATTAACGGAATGTCAATATTATAAAATCTTTTTTTCTTTTTTGCTATTGCCATTTTATTCTTGTATTACCTTTCCTGCCCTTTTACCTTTCTTTTGATATTTTGATTTGTTACAAACCTTGCAAGTATAAAGAAAGTTTGTCTTTTTAGTTGTTTTTGATTTTCTTTTGTGTTTAGCCTGAGCAGGTTTTGAACCATGTTTTCCTAAATTTCCAATTCCTCTTCCTAGTCCTCTAAGCTTAGCCCTTATTCTTCCACCGCCACGAGTCATTGTACCTCTTGAAAATCCGGTTCCAACTACTTTAATTTTTTGCTCTGTTCTTTTTTTACAGTAAGGGCAATATCTATTTGTTGTTTTTGGAACTTTCATAAAAAACCTCCGGCGAGTTTTTTGATTTCTCGCACCGATTTATTATAATTACCTTGTATAAATGCTTTATAAAGTTTTTTATAGTGTGGTCCCGCAGCTAGATTATGAGGGTTAAATTTGAAAAGGGAATGCAAAGAGAATTTTTGAAGAGAGTTTTGATTAAAGTCAATTGTCCTTCGCTGAGAGCTTTTTTACAGTTTGGATTTGATGTTCCTTATTCTACTTTGAAGAATTATTATTCTGAATTAAGGCTTTTGCCTAAATCTTTTTTTGAAGAGCTCTGTGATTTTGCATTTTTAAACAAGGAGGATTTTGATTTTGAAGTTCTTGAAGATAGTTGGGGGCAGGTTAAAGGAGGGACGAGAGGAAGAAGAAAAAAGCCTTTTAAGAGAAAGTTTAAATAATCTTTTTTCTAATTAGATTTATGAAACCAGACAAATCCCTTTTCTTTACATTATATTTTCTTTTTGGAATTTATTTAATGAACAAATTCTTTGTTTTTTGGGAGATTCCCGAAGGTTTTCTTAATTATGAACCGATTGTTTTTTTGATAGCAGGAGCATTTTTGATTTTTTCTTCTGTCAATTTTTTGAAGAGAAGAAAGAAAAATTATAAAGTTTCTCGTTAACAATATTTCCGGTTTAGCTCTCGATAAATCACAAATATTTATATATCTAGTTTTTCTTTTTTTTAGATGGTGGTTGTGTTAAAAAAAAGAGGTCAAGTTACGATTTTTGTGATTCTTGCAATTGTTTTGGTTGCATTAGTTGCAGGATATTTTTTAATTGTAGATAATGCTAGGGAAGAAAAAGTTCCTTCAGAATTTGATTCAGCTTATGAACAGTTTTCAAGTTGTTTAGAAAACGTTTTGTTTGAAGGAGATCAGATTCTTAAATCTCATGGAGGAGTAATTGATGTTCCTATTGTGGAGAGGAGTTCATTAAGAAATCCTTTCACAAATAAATTAGAATATGGGGGAATTGAAATTCCTTATTGGTTTTATTATTCGGCATCAGGTCTGGAAAAAAGCAATATTCCCTCAAAGAGAGAGATGGAGAGAGAGATTGAACTTTATCTTGATAAAAAATGGGATTCTTGCATTTATGGGCTTTCAGATTTAGGATATGAATCCTCCGTAGAAGATCCCCAGAGTATTTCTGTTGTTATCAAACAGAACAAAATTGAAGCAGAGATTAATTCGGAGTTGATCTTTTCCAATTTGGAAGATTCTTCTACTATCGAAAATCATTATCTTGAAGTTGATTCTAATCTTGGAAGGCTTTATGACTCTGCAAAAACTTTTTTTTATGAAGAAGAAAATGAATCTTTGATTGGAAATTATTCTATGGATGCCTTGAGACTTTATGCTCCTGTCGATGGCGTTGAGTTTAGTTGCTCTCCGCTTACATGGAATGCTAATAAGGTCTTTTATGACTTGGGGAATGGTCTTGAACAAAATTTTATGATGTTGAATAATTATGGAGATAAAAAAGACTACTACAATCTTGATTCTGAGATTTCCGAAAATGTTAATGTTGTTTACTCTGCTAATTGGCCTAGCTTTTTTGAAGTTGAGCCTAGTCAAGAGGAGTTGATGATTTCCCGGCCAGTAGGGAATCAGGAAGGATTAGGAGTTTTGGGATTCTGTTATGTTCCATACCACTTTGTTTACAATGTAAAGATACCTGTTTTAGTTCAAATTTCTGAAGGAGATGAAGTTTTCCAATTTCCTTATGTTTTAGCCATAGAGAAAAATAGCCTTAAAGATGTTGAAATAAATGAAGATTTGTATCATTATGAAGATGTTTGTTCTAATGAAGGCTCTAATTCTGAAATTTCTGTTTATGATTTAGATCTGAATTCCCTTGAAGGGAGCAGCATTTATTATGATTGTTTAGGGCAGAGCTGTTATGTGGGAGAGACCAATGAAGAAGGAGTTTACGAAGGAAGTCTACCTAGTTGCGTGAATGGAGTTCTGAAAGTTAATAGAGAAGGTTACAAGAAGTCTTCATTAGTTTATTCTAGTTTATCCGAAGGAAGTGCGACTTTCGTTTTGAATGAGTTTTATGATGAAGAAGTAGAATTGTACGTAAACAGCGAAGAGTATCTTGACGAAGCGGTTATTAATTTTTATTCTGAAGATTATTCTGCCAATTTAAATTATCCTTTTAACGAAGATATCTCCTTGCCAGAAGGAGAGTATGAAATTTCAGTTTATCTTTATGGTAATGCTTCTTTTGAATTGCCTAGCAGTACAACTCAATGTTTTGATGTTCCAAGAGGAGGGGTTGGAGGGTTATTTGGATTTACTTCAGAGGAGTGTGTAGAAATTCCTGTCACAGAGGACTTTTCTTCTAAGGTTCTGATTGGGGGAGGAAAGGCAAATTATTTCTTTAGTGAAAATGAATTGGCTAGTTCTAACGCTATCTTGATAGAAATAGAAGGATTATTTAATACAGAGAGTTTTGAAGATTTACAAAGGAATTATGTGTTGGTTGAAGAAAATGAAATTGAGGTGAGATTAAGGTGAATAAAATTAATTTTTTTGGTACGAGAAGTTTTAGAAAATATGTCTTTGTCTTAGCTCTAGTTTTGTTAATTGGTCTCGGCTCTTCTTATTATATCACAAATCCGGGGGGAACAAACTTTGGAAGAAGTGGAGGGAGTTTTTTTTCGACAGATTATACAGGGACAGCAGATTTTGATAGGTCGGCATGTATGGAAGGGCAGGATTTTATATTAAATGTTGACCCGTTTAAGTGTAGCCCAAGTGTTGTTAGAAGTGACTTGTTGGAAGAACAGGACGTTCCGATTTTTTGTGAGATTGATGCCTTGAAAATAAATCCTATTATTGACATTAATGCTGTAAGGGACATTAAATTTACTGGAGATAGGTCTTCAGGAATTAAGAGTATTGGATTTCAAAATGCTTATTCTGCTTTGGGGCCTAACCAGAAATTAAATAATTTGCAGAAAGACAGCGTCGGAAATGTTGTGATAGTTCTTAGAAAAAACCCTAATGAGTCTTCAATGCCAGACTATGTTGAAGCGAATCTTACAGCTAGTTTGAGATATGATTTAAATGATGCCTTCGGAGTTAGGCATCCGAGTTTTTATCTTCCAGTTATGTCCGATAGAGAATTTGAACAAAACAGCGGAAAGTATCCCTTTTTTGATAAAAGAGGATTCTTGAGAGCAGAAGCTGTTGGAGAGGATAGTGCTAGAATAGCTGTTTATTCAGGTTATTATGAGAGTTCTTTTGGAAAAAGTAGAGAAGGAGAAATTGAAAAACAGAGGCTTGGCTTCTATGATTTAGATAAAGGAGAGATGACTCCTACGCTTTATTTGCCAGGATATGATTGTTATGCTGGAGCGAGAATCAAACTTCTTGATTTAAAAAATCCAGACACAACTGCAAGACTTCTTGTTGGAACAGAACAAATTGAACTTAGAAGAGGAGAACAGTTTTTTGATAATAAGTGTGACCTTATTTCAATAAATGACTTAGGTGCGAGTAAGAGTGTTAGGTTTAGTTGTGACACAGATGAAAGGTTTAATGAAGTTTTTAATTTATTTCTTTCTCAGAAAGTTAAACTTGAGATAGATGGTGTTGAGGGAGAATATTCTTTGGGAGATTATTTGTTTAGCTTTGAATCGGATGAAGGAACGGAACATGCTTATCTTGGTGTTGTTAATTCAAGGCCTGCTGCAGATGGGAGTTTAAAGGATTTGCAAGTTCATATTATTTCTAAAACTAATCTTAAGGATTCTTTAGATGAAAATGAATTGACTATTGTGAATGATTTTGCGGAGATGCACTCAAGTAATAGAGATGGGTTTTTTGCGGATGTAGGGAAAATTTTCAGCAAAATGAATGCCGGGGTTAAAAGAATTATTACTGGAACTAGATATGAAGCTCTTGATGTCGACGGAGAAAAAGCAGAATTTGGAAGCCATGATGTTGTGCTGAGGGGTCTTGCAGAGAAGGAATCTAGTGTTATTAATGAGGAAGCTAAAGAATATTATGATTTAGCTAATGAAGATTTTGACTTAGTGATAAATGATTATCCAGAAGAAGAATATTCTATGGAAGGGACAATGCAAGTTCTTTCTAAGAAGGCTTATTGGGATAAGATTACTCTTGCTGCAGCATTGGGCCAAATAAGATTTGCATGGGAGATGTGCGAGGATTTTGAAGATGTTTATCCTAATTCAGATTACCCCGAGTTTTGCTTAGACAAGGGTTCTTTGTATGGAGATAGTCGAGATAGAGCTGTTGTGTTTATTGAAGGAGAAGCAGTGCCTATTGTTCTTAAGGATGTTTCTAATCCAAGTATTAACGATTATAGTGCAGAAATTTCAATACGGAATAAAAAACAAGAAGTTTTATCTTCCCCACTTCTTGCAAAAAATCAAATTGTTTATATTGACGAAGGATATCATGATGGAGATTATGTCAAACTAGAAGGGCTAGAAGAAGGTTATGCAGAAATTAAAATTTCGTACATTGATGAAGAAGACCCAAATAAAGATAGAGAAACAAAAACAGTTAGATTAAATTTGAATGATCCAGAAAGTTTTGGTTCTGATTATATTTTTAGGTTAGAGAATGTTAATTTGAATAAAGTTGCACATGTTCAGGTTAGAGGTGATGTTGACGCTGCTGGTTCTAAGGCTAATTTTAGTGTAAGGATTGGAATTGAAAAAAGAGCGATTCAACTTTCTCCGAACAAGACTCAAGATAGAATCGACAAATTGAATAATACGATTGAAAGTTTTAATGGGGTTACAGAAAAGATTGAAATGGTTGAGCAGGGAATGAAGGGGGCTTGTTTGGCGACTGGAGGTGTTTTGACAATTAAGAATTTGATTAATGGAATGGGTGGAGCAGCAATTGCAAGAAACGAAGTCATGACCGGAGAAAGAGGGTGGAATGAAAGATGTAAGAAGGCTCTTAGTGAAAGGAATGCAGATGGAAGCCCAGTTTATGTTTCATTCGAGGATTGTTTGTTTGAACATTCTGAAGAGATAAATGAAGATGTTAAAGAATTGGAGGGAGCAATGAATAATCAGAATGAAGAGTTTAAGAAAATTTATCAAGACGAAGGAATTTTGTCGGAGGGTACTCTTGAAGACAGCGTCGTAGATAGGTCAAAACTTGCAGAGAAATATTCTTCCTATGTTAGAGGAAGTCTTGAGGAAATTGAAGGTCTTGAAGGAATTGAAGAAGGAAAAATTGTAAACCCTCAAGATAGAACAGAGTCTTTGGATTTAGAAAGTCTTAGGGGAGTTTTAGATAAGGAAGGATTTGATGAAAGGCTTTATTCAATTGACGACGCTAAGAAGATAGAACTTTATGCCAACCTCTTGAAAGAAGACCCAACAAATGAAGCTTATCAACAGAGACTTTACAATTCTTTAGAAGCATTGAATACAGTTTCTGAGAGCTCTAGGGAAAGAGAAAGTTGGGCTAGCCAGTTAGAAATACCTCGTTCTAAGATTGATTTTGTTTACCTTGGGGATAAAGAATATGAAAAACAAAATTCCCGAGTTTATGAGGGGTTGGAATATAGGAGTATTGGGACTGTTCCAGAAGGAAGAAATGCAACCAATCCGATTCAGGTAGTTCAAACAAATGATGGTAGGAAGTTGATTTTGGAATTAGATAATACTTTGGGTTCAGATAAGATGACTATTAAGAATGAAGAGTATGAAACTGTTAACGAAGAAGGAGAAAGAGTTACAAAAATTAGATACTTTATTTGGGATAGTGAGAAAGGAAGGTATTTGGAAGATTCAGAAATCCCTCAAGAAGTTAAAGATTTATATTTCATAAAGAAAGATAAAGTTTCATACGAGAATCCTATTGTTGAAAAAGATGCTGTTGTGAGGTATCATGAGACAGAACCATTTAAGGGACTTCCTGCGGTTGTGCCTTTTGACAAGAAAGAAGGGTGGTATGCATATATAGAACAAAATCTTCCTACTTTGGGCTCTAGGGCTGGAAGCTATAGTGATTCCGGAAGGATTGAGAAGTTTTATATTTGTAATGTTGGAAATAATGGGTTGGTTGATTTGCCGAATGGGGGAGCAACTGACGATTGCGCTTTAATTGATTTGGGTATTGGACAAACTTATGAATCTTTTTTGGGTTTGAGTAAAAGCAAATCTTCGATGGTTTTAAGAGATGCAACAAATGCAATTTATCAGGCCCAGAATAATCCAAGAGAAGGAGCGAGAAAAATTAGAATTCTTGATGAAAGCTTTGCTATTGGAAGTCCGGTTTATGAGGCATCGGGATATCAGTGTACAGATTATATGTCTCCAAAAGATTGTCAAATTTTGTTTAATGTTTGTGATCCAGTTATTTGTCCTTCTAGTAGATGTGACTTTGGAGGGAAGTATCCTGTTCAAGATGTTATTCAATCAGGAGTTATAGGAAGTATTGCTTTATGTTTGCCAAATTATCAAGAAGGAATTTATGTTCCTGTTTGTATTTCAGGAGTTAGAGCAGGAATGGAAGGGTTTGGTTCTGTTCTTGAATCTTATAGGGATTGTTTGCAGACTAGTTTAGATACAGGAGAGACGGTTGGAATTTGCGATGAGATTAATAGCATTCATGTTTGCGAATTTTTCTGGAGACAGGCAGTTCCATTAGTTAAGTTTGGAGTTCCAAAGTTGATTTCTATCGCTAAAGGAGAAAATGTCCGAGGAGGAGGAGAGTATTTGGGGGTTACTTCTGCATGGGAGAATGCGAAATCTTCGATGGAATATTTCACAAACTTTTATGCAGTAAATTCTTACAAGGCCTTTAAAGCTAGAAGCACCGAGCAGGTTGGAGGACAGTTCTGTAAAGTTTTTGCATCTATTTCTTATCCTCAAGGACAAGGAGTTTTAGACTTACTTTTAGAAGGAGATAGCCCTCATCAGTTTAATGGACATTTCGATGAAATTCCTATGACTTCTCAAACAAATCCTCCATTTTCACACTATAAAGTTCATTTCCATATTTATTCTGGAGACGACAGGTCTGCTTACTATAGGGTTTATTTGAGGGGAGGGTCTAGCTCTTATTATCAAGATACTTTGATTGGTAGAACGATTGATTCAGGGCACATTCCTCGAGGAGAATATGCCTCGGAGACAATAGATATCACTGCGCCTTCAGGATATACTGAAATGTGTATTAGAGTTAATGACCAAGAAGAATGTGGTTTCGGGAGATCAGGGACAAGTTTTGCTTCTAATTATATGGCCGACCAATATGTCCAGAGACAGGCAAATACAACAGATATAACTTCAGAAAAAGAGTGTATTTCTGGAACTAGTGATTTGTATAGTTTGACTAACTTGAATGCGCAAGAGGGAGTAGATAATTTGATTAATCCTGAGATTTATAATAAAGGTGTTGTGAGGGTTTGTGCTACAACTAATCCTGGAGAAGGGGTTGCTTCGGATCAAGCGGGAACAGAAAATTCTAGATGGAAAGATGTCGGACACTGCGGAGATCAAAATATCAGGTGTTGGATTGATACTAAGAGTTTAGAGAAAGCATTTGAATGGGAGTATAGTTACAATGAGACTCAAGAGAGTTTGACAGACCATTATCTTGATCAGCTGATTAAGTCTGAAAAAGGAATGACTCATGCCCAATTTGAAGATTATCTCGAAAAGATTCTTGATAAAGATTTAAGTTTAGAAGATAAGATTAGGATGATTGATGCAAATATCAGCAACGTTATTTATCCTGAAGAGAAAGCTTATTTGTATTATTTGAGAGGAAGTTATTATGCAAATTTGGCGATGCAGAATTATGAACAACCCAAACAAGGAAGCATAAACATCGATTCTGTTTTTGGGATTGCTAGCCAGCCGTTAGGTCAGGGGGGTAATTCTTTTGTTACAGGAAATATTATAGAAGAAGAGTCTTGTATCAAGGAAACTGTCGGAGTTAGGAGAGCTATTTCTTCTGCATCCTACAGAGGTATTTCTAGTAAAGGAAATCCTCTTATTCTGCTTTCTGAAGCAGCTGTTTATGATAGTCCTGATGGAGATGGATATGGAATGAATTTAGAAATTTATTCTGGAGACGATACATCCAAATGCTATAGTGGAGAATTGAAGGAAGGGGAGGATTTACATTTCATAAAAGATAATTCCAATGAAAATGTTCTTGCACTTTTCGAATTTAATGCTGATGATGTTTTTTCTTCGGTTTCATTTTCTTCAAAGGATCCAAAATCAGGAGAAGAGGTTTTTCTTGTTTATTATAATTTTAATTTAGAGAAATCTGTTAAAAAAGAGGCAGAGATTTTTGGAGTTAATGATGAGGAATTTACTATTAGTTATCCTTTTGAGAAAGAAATTAGAGGAGGGTTAGTGTTCGGATCTGATGGAAAGGTTTTGGGAGTGGTTTATGATGGAGGAAGTGATTATTCGTCTGCCCTTAATTCAAAGTACATTAATTCTCAGATAGGAGATTTTGTTGCTTCAGAAGGGGTTCCTGGCGAGATGCCCGAATTAGATGAGGAAGCAATTTTAGGATATTTTTCAGACGATAATTTTGTTTCTCCTCTTTTTGAAATGAAGACGGGGTTATTTAAATCAAATATATGTTATCAATTTTTTGATGGGGCTTGGTGGTGGACAAATGATTGTAACGCTATAGAAAAGGGTTATAGGACTTCTTCTGCATCTGGTTCTTTGGGAGGAGCTTCAATAATTACTTCTGAAGTTAATTGGTTGAGCACTGAAGACTTGAATTCTAATAAGATAGACGAGGATAATAAGGATATCTATGAAGAGTTGTCTGACTTTAATAGATATAATGATGGCGTAGAATTTATTTTGAAGGAGATTAAGGAAGAAGGAATGATTCTTGAAGTTGGAGAGGTTAAAGTTAAGCCGGACGCTTCAGATAATGTTTTTAAGATTGGAATTTTTGAAGACGATTTGAATATGTTTTATGGAAATGTTCAAGGTGTTTCAAATAATGATAAGTGGTATTGGTCTTTATTAACAGATGATCCAGACAAAGAGGCCTTGTGGGTAAAGGATTTGAGTAAGACTT
>CAYVFP010000017.1:0-10752 GCA_964451055.1 Candidatus Woesearchaeota archaeon | reverse complement strand
TAAACCATACTTCTGGAATGAAAATGGAAGACATTATGCAAGAAAAAATCAGCGCAGATCACCTCCTTTATGTAAGTTTAAAATACACAAAGACATGTGACGTAATAATGAATCTCTTACTTAGGTGGAGAAAGATGATAGATACTTCTATAGAAAAATCATTAGCCCATGCAAAAGCTAAAAAAATTATAAAAGAAATTCCCACAAATAACATTGCAAAAATAGAAGAAATGAAAAACCTCTTCAAAAAAGATAAGAAAGTACTAGATACTCTTGAATTTTTTGTGATGTTGAAGAAAGTCGAAGAATTAAGAACTGAGAGAGTTGGAGAATTTAGAAAAAATGTTGCATTAAGAGTAATGTATCGAGGAGAAGAAATCGTTATTGACTTAGAAAAATTAAAAGAGTATGCTGACCTTCTCGAAAACTTTATAAGTTCTATTAAACAATTCCTTCTTAACTAAGATGAAAAAAGTTATTGTTATTACATCTGGTAAAGGAGGTGTTGGAAAAACCACTACTGCAATTAACTTAGGTCTTGCTATGAGGTCTCTTGGAAAAGATATCCTTCTTATTGACGCTAATCTCTCTACTCCAAATGTAGGAATTCACCTCAATTCTCCAGAAGTTCCAATAAATCTAAATCACGTTTTAAACAAAAGAGCATTTCCTCTTGAGGCGATTTACGAGCACGAATCTGGATTAAAAATAATGCCTTCTTCCCTCTCAATAAAAGAATTAAAAAAAATAAAACCCGAAAAACTAAAAACACTAAAAAATGAATTTCTGAAACTCTCTGATTTAATTATAGTAGATAGTGCGGCAGGACTTGGAAATGAGGCCACGGCTGCAATGGATATGGCAGATGAACTGATTATCGTTACAAATCCCGAAATGCCTGCAATAACTGATGCCCTAAAAACAATAAAAATTGCTGAAGAGTTAAAAAAACCAGTAAAAGGAATCATCATAACAAGGGTAAAGAAAAAGAAGTCAGAACTAGAACCTGAAATAGTTAAGGAAATGTTAGAGGCGCCCATCCTTGGAATGATTCCTGAAGATTCATTAATACAAACTTCTCTAAAAGAAAAGACACCCTTATTACATTGTTATCCTAGAGCAAAACCGTCTAGAGCATACAAGGAAATAGCCGCAAACATCCTCGAAGTTTACTATGACTCTTCTTCGGAAAAACCTTCTTTTTGGAGAAGAATTAGAGGAAAAAATTATTAATTATATTCTTAAAGAAATATAATGCAAAATATATTTTCTAAAATATATAATCTAGAATATATATTAAAATATAGATATTACAAAAAATATTATTAAAAATATATTTTCCAAAATTATTGAAAAACTATCCTACTCTACTCCCCAATTCAATTTCTGCTTCAGGAGCAATCAGAACAACTTTTCCATGATCCGAAGTTGAAGCTGCCAATAACATCCCCTGACTTTCAACCCCTTTCATTTTTCGAGGTTTAAGATTTGAAAAATAAATTATTCTTTTGCCAGTTAAATCTTCTTTAGAATAATATTGTTTAATCCCTGCACAAATTGTCCTTGAACCAATCTCAGAACCAACATCTAAATTAATTTTATAAAGTTTATCTGCTCCTTCAATATCTTCTACAGATTTTATCTCTGCCACACGTAAATCTAACTTAGACCAATCATCAAAGTTAACTTCATTAATCCCCATAATCCCCTCAACCTTTTCTTTTTTATTAACTTTTTGTTTTCCTTCATCTCTTGAAGGACCCTTCTCTTCATTAAATTCCAATCGTTCAAAAAGCCATCCGTCTTTCTTAACCAAAACATCTGCACTTAGCGGCTTCCAGAAATCATCTAATGTAAAATTCCAATCTCCAAATTTTTCAGAAATTTTTTCTGCAGTAAAAGGAATAAAAGGATGAAGTAAAATAGAAATCTTCTTTATCGAATCTGCAAGTTCATAGAGGACATTTTGATCTTTAGATTCCCAGGGTTTTTTCTCCTGAACATATTCATTACATTTGTCAATAAATCCAAAAATCTTATTCAAAACTTTATCGACTTCAAAATCTTCGAATAAATCTTTCAATTCTTCAATATTAAGTCCTGAATTCTTAAACAAATTATTTTCGCATTTCAACATCCCGTTCTTCTCGACCAATCCTGAAACTCTACTAACTAAATTTCCAAGTTTATTCAACAATTCTCCATTATGTCTATTAACCAAATCTTTTTCACTAAAATCTCCGTCGCTGCCCGAAGCAAAAGGAAAATGCCTACAAACAAAATATCTTATGCTATCTGCCCCATATTTGTCCGCTAAAACTTTTGGGCTTATTGCATTCCCCAGAGATTTAGAAATTTTCTGCCCATTAAATTTCAAAAAACCATGATTGAAGGTCTTGCCCGGCAACTCTATCTCCGCAGATTTCAGCATTGCAGGCCAATAAACAGTATGAAACCAAGTATTGTCTTTTCCAAGAAGGTGCACGGTAGGCTTACCCCAAAATTCTTCTCTACCTTTCTCTCTAGTTGCAGTATAATAATTTATCAAGGCATCAAACCAAACATACGTAACATGATTATCATTCAAAACAAAAGGAATCCCCCAATCAAAATTAGTTCTCGTGATAGACAAATCTCTCAACCCTTCTTTAACCCTATTAATAATCTCATTCCTTCTTTCTGCAGGCAAAACAAAATCTGGATTTTCTCTATAAAGACCTAACAAAAAATCTTGGTATTTACTAAGTTTAAAAAAATATGTCTCTTCCTTTATTTTCTCTACTCTCTTCCCTGGATGCAATGGACATTGACCCTCAACAAGATCTTTCTCAGTTACATAATTTTCGCAGCCCACGCAATAATACCCTTCATATTCTCCCTCATAAATATCTCCATTTCTATAGCACTTCATAATAAATTCTTTGACGACTTCCTCGTGATCTGCATCTGTAGTCCTTATGAACCTATCTGGTTTAACATTCAAACTCTCCCAAGCCTCTTTAAATTTTCCAGAAATTTCATTAACAAATTCCTTAACCTCTTTACCTTGCTTATCTGCAGAATCCTTTATTTTCTTCCCGTGCTCATCTGTTCCCGTAACAAACAAAACATCCTTCCCTAGAAACCGATTCCATCTAGCCAAAACATCAGCAATTATTTTTTGATAGGCATGTCCAATGTGTGGCGGCGCGTTCACATAATCAATTGCAGTCGTAACATAGAACTTTTCTTTTGCCATAAACCTTTTAGAAGTAAAACTTATTTAAAATTATCTAAGTCTACTTTTTCTTATATTTTTCATCAATATATTCTTCAAGCGTCAACTTTCCTCTAGAATTAAAATTAATATCTTTTATTATCTTATAATCTTCAAACTCTCTCCAATGTAATGAGCTTGGGGACCGATTAGACAGAACAGAAAAGTTCTGATAACTAAACCTATTACTAAATTCCTTAACCTCCGAAATGCTTTCAGAATCAATCTTAACAATTCCCCACTCTCCAAATAATTTAGAAACAATCCCCGGGACACTAATTTCTTTTTTTGGTCCGAAAATTCCAAAATGATATTTTGCTAAATCCTCTCCTTGAAGATATTCTAAATTCCATCTAATATGTTTAAATTCTTTGTAGCTTAATCTTCTTGTTCTACTGCCAAACGGCTTCAATCCTTTTCCGTCTTTAACTATTTTCATATTCTAAAAAATCCCGCAACCTATAAAAATATAATTATTCTTGAAAACACATGAAAAAGAGTGTGAAAAAACCTTCAAAAAACAAAATCCGTTCTGAAAAAGAATTAAAACACCATTCTAGAAGAATATCTATTAAAGAAAGTATATTCAATTCTATTAAACTCTCGTTAGGGGAACACTATATAAAACCCTTCGCGATAGCAATAAACTCTTCAAATTCTCTAGTTGCAATGATTACATCCATAGCTGGAATCTTTGGTCCAATTAGTCAATTAATAGGGTCAAAGGAGTTAAGAAAGCACAAAAGAACAAATGTCATTTCAAGGGCAGTATTGATTGAATCTTTGACATGGCTAATATTTGCACTAATAGGCACTCTATATATCTTAAACATTCAAAGACAAATCCTCCCTCTTGCGTTAATAAGTCTATTCACTATAACAACCTTTTTTGTTAATTATGGACATCCTGCATGGTTTTCTTTAATGGGAGAAACTGTAGACAAAAAAAACAGAGGAAGATGGTTTTCAAAAAGAACAACCATAAGCTCTTTTGTCATAGTTATCTTCGCAGTCTTAGCAGCATTTGGCCTAGACTACATGAAAAAAATGGGTCATCTCCACTTGGGATTCATAATAATTTTCTTTCTTGCATTTCTTGCAAGACTAGAATGCTCGAGGCTCTTCCTGAAACAATATGAAAAAAAACACAAAAAAAGAAAACCCTACAAAGAAAGTTTCTTACGATTCGCAAAGAATTTAACAAAAACAAACTTCGGAAAATTCGTTTTATTCAGAGGAATGTTTGCAATATCAATAGCAATGACTTCTTCAATAATAGCAATTTATCTTCTAAGGGTTCTTAATTTTGATTACATTTCCTACATCTTAATATCTCTTGCAGGAACTCTTTTCACTGTAATTCTTTTAAACGTCTGGGGAAAAATTGCAGACATCTATGGAAATTACAAAGTATTGGCAATAACATCAATATTCATTCCCTTAACACCTCTACTCTGGATTATTTCTCCATCTAAAGTTTATCTCTTTCTTGTTCCAGCAGTTTTAGGAGGAACCTCTTGGGCAGGGTTCATAATGGCCTCGACAAATTATATTTACCTCTACACCAATTCGCAAAATCAAGAAAGACACCTTTCATACATGAATATAATAATCGGAATAGGTATTTTTATTGGTGCAAGCATAAGTGCATTCCTTCTAAAAATCCTCGACACAAAATTTATAGAACCAATAATTTTAATTTTCATAATAGGATTTATTCTGAGAACAATAACTGCATTAATCTGGATTCCAAGAATAAAAGACGACAATAAAAAAAAGGAATTAAAAGGAATAGGAGATTTCAGGAAAATAATAGTAAAAGAAGCAAAACCAACATTAAGAGAGGACTTCCACGAAATAGTGGAAATAAAAAACTATTTAAAAGAGAAATAATTTGTAAATGTTGTTCTAACTTAAAATGGCAAAGAAATGCGATAACTGTAATAAAAAAATAAAGAAGAATTATTCATTTTGTCCTAGCTGTGGTGCTAGAATCTCTGAAAATCCCGAAGATTACGGGCTTTTAGGAAAATCTGATTTAGATAATAAAAAAGAAAAAAACTCTTTCATTGGAGGGATTTCTGATAAAATTATGATGAAGATGATTGGAAGTGCAATGAAAATGCTCGAGAAAGAATTTGACAAAGAAATGAAAGATTTAAACAATATTGAAGATAAAAATTCTCCAAAATTAAAACTAATGATTAATGGGAAAGAAGTATTTAATAACAAAAGCGAAAAAGAAACAAATTATCAAAAGAAAAATGCAGACAAAAACACAAAAAAACTTCCAATTGAATTCTCCAAAGAAAATCTAAAAAGATGGTCCAATCTTGAAAAAAAAGAGCCCAAAACAAACCTAAAAAGACTTGGAGATAAAATTTTTTATGAAATAGAAGTTCCAGGGGTTGAATCAATAAAAGATATTTCAATAGTAAATCTTGAAAGCAGCCTTGATGTGAGAGCTCTTGCAAAAAGAGTTGCATATCAAAAAAACATCCCCATAGATATGCCTCTTTCAAAATATACTTTACTCCGAGAAAAGCTTGTTCTTGAAATTCTTGCTAAATAAAAACCTTTAAATAAGAATTTTTTCTAAAAACTCTATAGCCAGAAACTGAATATATTGATCCTGTAGCTCAGTCTGGTTAGAGCGCTGCTCTGATAAGGCAGAGGTCCGCGGTTCAAATCCGCGCAGGATCATTATTAAAGCGGATTTGTCAAATCCCGAACAATTCTGAATTTAATTAATGCGAAGTCAGAATTCAGGATTGAAAGAGTAGGATCACTTGATTTGAATCGTTCACGGTTTAGAATAATTTCTAAAAAACTTATGAAAACCTTTAAAAACCAATTTCCTATCAATATACCATGGCAAAAGTGAATCAAAGATTCTCATTTGCCGATTTAAGAAAATGACAAAAGGACTATACCACTATCTAAGACAAGCATGGAAAAAACCAGATGCAAAGACCCTAAGAGAAAGAATGGTTGAATGGAGAAAAGAAAACGTCTTCACAAGAGTTGACAAGCCATTAAGAATTGACAGAGCAAGATCCTTGGGCTACAAAGATAAAAAAGGGTTCGTAATAATCAGAATTAGGGTAAAACGTGGAGGTCACAAAAGGCCAAGACCAAACAAAGGGAGAAGATCAAAAAGACTTCACGCAAGAAAAAATCTTAAAATGTCTTACAAATGGATTGCAGAACAAAGAGTTTCTAAAAAATTCGCAAATCTTGAAGTATTAAATTCTTACCAAGTCGGAAAGGACGGAATAAATTATTTCTATGAAGTTATTTGTGTTGATTCAAGTAAACCTGAAATAAAAAACGACAAATCATTAAAATTCTTAACTAAAGGACAAAACCAAAATCGTCCTGAAAGAGGAATCACTTCTGCAGGCAAGAAATCTCGTGGTTTAAGAAACAAAAACCCTACCTCTAAAGTTAGACCTTCGGTAAGAGCTGGAAAGAGCAGAGGGAAATAAACTATATCTCTTTAGTACAATAATTCTTTTAAAGAAACTTCTCTCAAACTTATAATGGTAAAATTATTAGATAAACCAGAACACATTCTCTATCATGCAAAAATTAATTCTCAAGAAGCAAAAAAAGCAATTGAATTAACAAGAGAACATTTTCCAAATCTATCTTTTTTAACAAAATATGAAGCAACAAGAAAAATTAATCTTTTAGAACTATTAAAAGAAACATATTCCCAAAAGATAATCGAAAATTTTGAAAAATTAGGAACAAACCTAAGAGTCTATGATATTAGAGGGAAAAAAAGAATGTATTTTGATTTAGAGAGCAGTGAATTTCCTAACAATGTTCTAAATAAAAAGATACACTGTATTTCTGTATACAATAATGAAAATAAAGAAGAATTATTCGCGCTTTGGAATTCAAGTTTCATTAAAGATAAAAAAGAAGAGAATTTAATTGAAAAAGAAAATCTAACTTTAGTAATTCCTAGCTTAGAAGAAAAAGCTCTCAACGAAAAAAGAATAAAGTTAACAGAATGTTTTTTACAAAAACTATAAAAACCCTCATTAATTTTAACTAATATGTTATCTAAATTTCCAATAGATTTGGACAAGGTTTCTGAAGAAAACATCGACAAAGAAATTCTTCGGTTAGGAGTTATTGCAGAACTTGATGCAATTAACTTCTATGAACAACTTGCAGCAAAAGCAAAAAACCCTATGGTAAAAAAGGTTATGCTTGAAGTTGCAAAAGAAGAAAAAGAGCACGTTGGTGAATTTCAACACCTTCTCTTCGAGCTAGACCCTGAACAAGTTTCAGAGTACGAAGAAGGAAAAAAAGAAGTTGAAGAAATGAAAAAAGAGTAATCAATGAAACTTTTCTAAATCAAAACAAAAAGAGCAAAAGATAAAAATTAGGAGTATGAAATATCCTGAAAGCCAAAGTTAAACTAGAATTTAACTTAATTAATACATCCTCCTTAATGATTAACTCATCTAGAGAAGAAATGCAAATTTACTTAAGAAAAACACACAACAAAAAAACATTTTAAAATACTGCTAAATCTTTACAGTTAAGGAAAATAAAAATGGAACAACTAAAAAATTTAAACTACGAATATAATGCACTAGAACCCTACATAGACGAAGAAACTATGAGAACGCATCATTCAAAACATCATCAGGGTTATGTAAATAAATTAAACGCAGCAATAGAAAACTATCCTGAATTAAAAGACAAATCTGTAGAAGAATTGCTAAAGAATCTTTCAACTATTTCAGATCAAATAAAACAACAAGTAATAAACAATGGAGGAGGAGTTTTTAATCATAATTTCTTTTTCTCAATTCTAAAAAAAGACATTCCATTCAATCCTGAATCAGAAATTGGAAAAGCAATCTTAAATGAATATGAAACATTTGAAAACTTCCAAGAAAGATTTACCGAAGCTGCAACAACTCAATTCGGAAGCGGTTGGGCATGGCTGGTTCTAAACACAAACAACCAATTAGAAATTATCAAAACCTCAAACCAGGATTCTCCTATCAGCAAAGGAATGAAACCTCTTCTAACAATTGATGTCTGGGAACATGCTTACTACTTAAAATACAAAAACCTTCGTCCAGAATACATAAAGAATTTCTGGAATGTAATCAACTGGGAAAAAGTTAATGAGGTCTTTGTTAATGAAAAACAATAATTTCTAAAAAATATTAAAAACCCTAAAACCCTCTCTCGTCTATGATAAAAGAGGTTTTTGGAATTCTAGGCATTCTAGCAATTATCGCAGGAAACTTAACAATTTATAAACCAAAATCAATAAGAAAAAAATACACTTACCCTCTTCTAATCCTCGGAGGAATTTTCTTAACAGTTTATAGCATTCTAATCAAAGACACTATTTTTATCATTCTACAAATAGTATTTATTATTTCGGCAATCTATGGATTAATAAAAATAAATCACAGAATTAAAAAGAAAAAATGAAATATAAAAAACTCGCAGAAACGTACGACAAACTTTCTTCAACAACAAAGCGCTTAGAAAAAATAGATATTCTTTCAGAGTTTCTAAAAGAAGTCCCAAAAGAAGAATCATATATTCTCTATTTAGTAGAAGGAAATATTTATCCAAACTACGACGAAAGAAAAATTGGAATCTCTAACCAACTTGCAATAAAAGCAATTTCTAAAGCAACCGGAACATCTCCCGAAAAAGTTCTATACCAATGGAAAAAAATAGGAGACATTGGAGAAGTTGCAAAAAAACTTACAGAAAAAAAGACTCAATCAACCCTTCACACAAAAACTCTCACGACAGAAAAAGTTTTAGAAAACCTGAGAACTCTTTCCGAGTTCGAGGGAAAAGGAACAATCACGAAAAAGTTATCTTTAATAACAGAATTATTAACTTCTGCAAAGTCGATAGAAGCAATGTACATAATAAGAACACTAATAGGAGATTTAAGAATAGGAGTTCAAGAATCAACGATAAAATATTCTATGATTAAAGCTTTTTTTGAAAAAGAACAAAAAGAAGAAGTTGAAAAAATAATACAAAGAGCAATAGATCGTTCCAATGATTTGGGAAAAGTATTCGAAATTGCAGCTCTGAAAAAATTAAGCAACTTTGAAAAAATAAAACTTGAAGTTGGAAAACCTATAAAGGCTATGCTTGCCCAAAAAGCAAAGGACATTCCAGATGCATTCAAACAACTCGGAAAACCAATAGCAATAGAATACAAATACGATGGTTTCAGATTATTAATTCATAAAAAAAACAATAAAATAACTCTATTCACAAGAAGCCTTGAAAACGTAACAAAACAATTCCCAGAGGTTGAAAAATATGTTAATGATTACATAAAAGCAGATTCAATAATCTTAGACAGCGAGGCTGTTGGATACAATAAAAAATCCGGCCAATATACTGACTTTCAAAAAATATCTCAAAGAATAAGAAGAAAATACGAAATTCAAAAACTACAAAAAGAACTGCCTATAGAAATAAATGTTTTTGACATTCTTTATTATAACGGAAAAGAACAATTAGATAAACCTTTCATTGAAAGAAGAAAACTAATTGAAAAAATCATAACTCCAAAGCCCTATAAGTTAATCTATTCAAAATACAAAACAACTTCTGACAAAAAAGATGTTGAAAAATTCTATAAACAAGCTCTAAAGGATAATCAAGAAGGAATAATGTTGAAAAATCTTCATGCAGAATACAAACCTGGAAGAAGGGTAGGCCACATGTTGAAATTAAAGCCCGAAACAAATGAACTTGATCTTGTAATAACTGGAGCAGAGTGGGGTACAGGAAAACGTGCAGGCTGGCTTTCTTCATTCATACTTTCTTGCAGAAAAGAAAAAGAGTATTTAGAAATAGGAAAGGTTGGAACAGGCATTGCAGAATTAGAAACAGATGAGAACAAAATTACTTTCAAAAATCTTACAGAATTATTAAAACCCTTAATTGAAAAAGAAAAAGGAAAAAACGTAACCATAAAACCAAAAATAATCGTAACAGTCCATTACCAAGACATACAAAAATCTCCAAATTACAAATCAGGATGGGCTTTAAGATTCCCAAGAATTACTGCCCTAAGAGAAGACAAACCATTAAGTGAAATAGCAACACTCGAAGAAATTGAAAACGATTTCAAAACTTCAAAACATCAATCTTGGAGATATGGTTAATTATCCTTTCCATAAACCTTCTCATAAGCTCTTTTCCAGTCTTCATAATTGGGAATATAATTTTTAGAACTGTCCTGAATTCCCATTAACTCCTTAATCTCATAATTTTCCTTAAAACTTAATCCATTAGAATTTTTATCAATATGATTAATTACTTTTCTTTCCAAAATCTTTTCATTTGAATTATTAGAATCTTCTATCCACAAATAAAATAAACTACCAATTCCAATTAAGCCCATCGCAATTGCAGTTGCGAGATATCTGCCCCCTGGAGTATAATCTACAATTATTTGACTCATTTTACCTTCT
>CAYVFP010000016.1:6653-10871 GCA_964451055.1 Candidatus Woesearchaeota archaeon | reverse complement strand
CTAAAAAATATGTAATTTTTTCTGTTCCGCATAAATCTTTGTTCTTTACTTTTATGCTCAAAATGCCAAAAATAAAACCAATTCAATTAGATATTATTCTTCCTTTTCCAATAAAACATAAATTTGATGGCCAACACTATTGGGAAATTGGAAAAAAAGGGTATAGTTTGAAAAAGATAAAAAGAATAATAAAAGAAGAGTTTAAGATTTTAAAAGATTTTAGACCAAAAAATAATCTTTTTCAACATTTTTTTATTTTAGAAAAATAAAAAATATTTCTCATAAAGTATACAAAATCAATTTTAAAAAATTTAAACGTGGATAAAATATTTTTAATTGATCCTTGGGAAGAATATGGGAATATACAAAGTCTGAAAAAGAGAAAAACCAGGACCACTTAGAGGAGGCATTAAGAGAATGTAAAAAAAGATTAAAAAAACTTAAAAAAATATCAAAAAAAGAAATCTAATTAGGGATTTGTAATTGTCCATTATTAATTTGGGGAACATTTAAAATATAATTCTTCGTGGGAATTTTATGAAAGAAAAAAGGAAGTTTTTTAAGAAGATTGTTGAAAACTTCTGAAAAAGAACAAAAACATTTTAATAAGGTGTTTTTCTGAATAATTTAACTAAAAAAGAAAATGGGTTCAAAAAAAGAAATAATTAAAAATTATCAAAAAGAGGAGTTGATAGACACTTTCGATAGCACTCGTTCTGAGACATATGGCCATGTCTGGAGGAATAATTATGAAAAAAATCTTGTTTTAGATTCTCTTGAAAGTTTTAAGAAGAAAAAGATTAAAGTCTTAGATGTCGCTTGTGGGACTGGAAGGGTTGGTTTGGAAATTCTTAAATATAATCCAGATATTGAATATCAGGGATTAGATACTTCTAAACCAATGATAAAAAAATTGAAATCTAAATTGAAAGAAAAGAGAAATATCTCTCTTCATTTGGGAGATGCTTCAAATCTCCCCTTTAAAGATGAAGAATTTGATTTGGTTTATAGTTTTCATTTATTATGGCACTTAGAGAGGAAAGATCAGAGAAAGATTGTTGAAGAGATGATGAGGGTTACTAAAAAAGGAGGAATTTTGATTTTTGATGCACTTAATAAAAATTCTGCATATAATCTCTTAAGACCCAAATTCCTCTTTAAAGATAATGAGTCTTATATGAATGGGATTAGAATTAAAGAAATTAAAAAATATTTCGGGAACACAAAAACAATAGATTGTAGGGGAGTTTTAGATCCTCACATAAAAAACAAAATATTATTTAGAGCCATTACATTTATCCCAAATAAGATATTCAAAAAAAATCACTTCTTACATCATATGCTTTATTTTAAGATAAAAAATAATTAAAAATGTTTGAAAAAAGATTAAAAGAATTGTCAAGGAAAATTGGAGAAAAAGAGAAAAGTAAGTTTTATATTCTTACGCATAAAAAGCATAAACGAGAGGTTTATTTTCAAAATAAACAGAGGGCAATAAACTTTCTAAAATATAAACTCACTGATTCAACTTCTAAAAAATTTAAGACAATCAAATCTATCTTATACTTATTTATTAAGTTGAGGTTTGCACAGCTATTTTTAAAAAAGATTAAATTATCTTCTAGATTTGGAGAGGTTATTTTTGTTGGAGGAAAAATTAATTCATTTGATTTGGGAAAAAAAGAGGTTTTATCTTTTCCCTTGAGGAAGAGTGAGGAAAAAGAATTAATTAGATCGAAAAGATTTCAGTCAAGAGTTGCTAAGAAAGGATTTGCTCCAGAAGTTCTTGAAATGAATAAAAATGTTCCTTATTCAAGAGAAAAAATGTTTGAAGTATTCCAGGAAGGTAGTCGTTATAAAATTTTCAAAAAACTGATGAAATTCTATGGTTTTATGGGTATTGAAAAGATTTCCATTAAAGAATATGTTGAAAGATTAAGAAGAGAATTAAAAAAACAAGGAATTAAGAATGATTTTATTTACAATAAGCTGGATTCTTTATCAAAAGAGAAAATAAAATTGCTTAGTACTACATTACATGGGGATTTTGCTAAAGAAAATACTTTGGTTAAAGATGATGGTGAAATTGTTTTTATTGATTGGCATCCTTATGAGGGATTAATAACTAATGGAATAATAAATTATTTTAGATCAACAGAGGATACACAATCTAGTTTTTATTTTAAAAAAATAATTAAAGCATTCCCAAAAGAAGTTCAAAAAAACATTAGAATATATCTGATTTTAAGCGAAATTGATTTGATTGTTAAAAAAAACAGAAAGCCCTCTTGGGCAATAAAGAAAATAAAAAATATTCGAAAACCAAGCAGAAAAAACCCTAATCAAAGACAATTATAAAAAATAAGAAAAAATACAAGCACCTAATAAAAAATATCTTGAAGATTCTGAAAAGAATAATTCATGATGAAAATTGAAAAGATTTAAATAGTAAATTTCTCTAGTATTAGTAATAAAAGTACTATAAATAAATAAAAATACTAAGATACCCGAGGAAGATGAATTTAAGCAAGCTTGAAAACAAAACATACGAAATAATGAAAGAATCAAATCTTGTAGTGTTCAAAGTCTCAGATATAGAAAAATTATTAGAGGTAAATAAACAAAAAGCATACAATATTATAAAATCACTGAAAAAAAAGGGAGCAATAATTTCAGTAGGAAAAGGAAAATTTACTCTTTATGGGACAAATGAATTTGAAATTGCCTCTGAATTGAACTTTCCATCCTACATCTCTTTTTGGACAGCGCTTAATTATTATGGTTTTTCGGATAACACTCCAAAAAAGATATTTATAGCAACAACAAAATACTCAAAAGAAATAAAGAATTTCAAATTCGTAACCCTTTCAAAAAAGAAATTCTTTGGATATACTTCAATTGGGAAAATAACAATTGCTGAAAAAGAAAAATCGATTATAGATTCTCTTTTGTTTCCAAAATATTCGGGGGGGATTAAAGAAATAAAAACTTCTTTGGAAAAAGCAGTAGAAGAAATAGAAATAAAAAAGTTAATAGATTTTGCAATCAAAACAGATAGTAAAGCTGTAATAAGGAGATTGGGCTTTCTTCTTGAAAAACTAAAAATAAAATATCCAAAAAAAATTGAAAAATTAATTGGAAAGGGATATGAACTTCTTGATCCTTCACTCGAAAAAAAGAATAATTTAAATAAAAAATGGCTCTTAGATATTAACATATGATAACAATAGAGGAATTAAACAAAGTAAAAGAATCTAGGAAATCAAATTTATACTATGAAGAAAAAGAATATCTTCAATATATTTTTTTAAATTCTCTTTCCAAGAAAGCTAAAGATTTTATCTTTAAAGGAGGAACAGCACTTAGGATTTGTTTTGATTTAGAAAGAGCTTCTGAAGATTTAGATTTTAGTTCAGAATTAAAAATAAGTGAAATAAAAAAAATTTTCATAGAATGTCTAAAAGATTTTGAATTATTGAATATTCCTCATGAAATTTATGCAGAAAAAAAATTCCAAGGAAATGTGCGTTTTGAGGTTCGTTTCAAAGGTCCATTGTATAATGGAAACATAAATTCAACAAACACGTTAAAGGTTGATTTTAATTCTCAAGTCTCATTTAATAAAAAAGCAAAGGTTATTCCAAAAATTTTCTCGGATGTGCCTTCTTTTGTAATAACTGCTCTTGACGAAAAAGAAATTCTTGCTGAAAAGATAAGAGCCTTAATAAATAGGGGAGCGCCAAAAGATTTGTATGATTTATGGTTCTTGTTTTCAAAAGGAACTCAAATAGACAAAAAATTAATTGAAAGAAAATTGGCAGAAGAAAAAAGTGAATACAAAAATCTAAGATTCCCTTCAAAGAGAGAATACGAAATTTCTCTGAAACAACTCGTTAACTTCCTTCCAGAATATGAACAAGTAAAAAAAGAAGTTTCTGAAAAAATTGAGAAGATTCTTAAAAAATAAATAATCTTAAATAATGTTGAGGGGTTTAGTAGTTTAATAAAATGAGAAAAAAGGCTTTAATAAAAAAATTAAAGAAAGAGGGAAAACTTAAATTAGTCGAGCCAAGCGACGAGATTAGTGAATCTTATTCTGAAAAGTCTGGAAAATCGTTTGAGGGATTAAAAAGAAGAGTGTTATGAATTTTTGGTTAAAAACTATAAAAAATTTGAAAGAAAGTTTGTTTAATGGAATAATTTTATCTGGAGGTTTTG
>CAYVFP010000016.1:1357-6553 GCA_964451055.1 Candidatus Woesearchaeota archaeon | reverse complement strand
GCAAGATAAATCAATCTACTTGAAATTGTGGCAATGGTTGCTCCATAGACCGCTCCCATTTCTCCAAAGTTGTTTAATCCGTACCTTATTCCTATGAAATTGAAAACTATATTTAATATGGCGCTTATTGTGATAAGCCATGCAAGAGTCTTTGTTTGTCTTTGAGAGGTGTAATACGTTACATATAATCCTAAAACTGGGAGAAGGAAAACCATTACACTGAAAAGCTTCAGAACAGGAACAGCTTCAAGATATTCTGGACCGTATGCCAATCTTACAATGTAGTAGGAAATAATGTATGTGAAGATTGCTGCAAAGGCTGAAATTAAAATTACTAAGTTTTTGCTTTTTCTGAAAATCCCTTCAAGTGAATTTCCTTTTTTTCTTGAAAAAATTGGGAGCATTGATTGAGCCATAAAACCAATAATTCCTGTTGCGCCACCTACCAAAGCCAAAGCTGCTCCATAATATGCAATGAATTCTGAAGAAACATAATGTCCTAGCATAAATGTGTCGATGTAACCGAAAAACATTCCGGCAAGGGCTGTTGCGGAAAGAGGGATTAAGAATCTTTTAAGATCTTTTGTTTCAGATTTTGTTAAATCCTCTGCCTTGAATTGAAGGAAATTTATTTTTTTTCTTGATTTTAATCCTAAGAATAAAAGAGCTACAGAATACGAGAGAACGATTACCAATAACGTTAAGGCAACGATGGCAGGGTCTGAAAATCCTTTTGAGATAAACCATAAAATTCCTAAAGGAACTAAAGTTAGCCTTGCAAATTGGAAAATTAATTCTTTATACAAAGGGGTTTTAAAATTGTTCTCTGATCTGAATAATTGCTCTAAGAATCCTACAAAAGGGACGATTAAAAGATAAAGGCCACCTACAAGCAGAGCATAAAATATTGGTTTTTGATAATAAAATTCTGCGAGGAAATATGCTGATGCGAGCATTACTATTGCGCCGAAAGAGACAAGCCAGGCTTTCCATCTGAACAATTTTTTGGCGTATCCTTTTGCTTTTCTTGGGTTGTCTTGATTTAAGAGTTTTGAGGCATAGGTTACAAGAGCGTTTCCGATGCCTAAATCTGCAAAACTTACAATTAGAACTATTGTTGATAAAGCCAGACTGTAAAGGCCCATTCTTTCTGGAAGAAGAAGTCTTGCTACAATAATTGTAAAGATTAAACTTCCAATTTTGAAAACGAGATTTTGGGCTAGTTGAAAACTTGAATTTTTCATTGCTTGTCCGAAAGTTCCAGAAAAATTTCTTGTCCTAAATCTTGTGAAAATATTCTTCAAATCGTTTTCTTCTTCGTGAATATAGTCCATTTTATATTAAATCCTCCAAGTACAACTTCAGCATTTTTATTGCATTATTTATCTTCCTATCGTTTCTTTTGATAAAATCTGGCTTTACAAAAAATCCTTCATAAGAAATTTTATTCCTATAATTTCTTAGAGATTGTATAAATTCTTTTTCGGATGAACTAAATTTTAATTCGTTTGAAACCCAATCAATTAACTCCTTATGGGAATAATCTCCGATAAATTTTACCCCTTTTCCCAGAGAAATTGCTTCCATTAATTGGTGAATTATATCGTAATAATCATCTAGAGTATTGGAAGGATATTTTAATTTATCAAAAGAATTTAATCTCTCTAAGCTTATCTTTGCCATCTTTAATAAAGACCTTGCTCTTTTTCTGTCTGAAGTTATTCTTCTTTTCATAAATTTATTGTTCCTTTGAGTAGTACTCCACTTAGGACATTCTCCTTTAAATTTTTATTTAAATTAGATAGAGATCCAAATAAGATATTTATTTTTCTTCCTAGTGTCTTTTCGTATTTTTTTAGATTAAATTGTTCCTCAGAAGATTCTATGAAAAGATCGATATCTGATTCTTCTGTATCTTCTCCTCTAGAATATGAGCCAAAGAGAATTATTGAGTCGGGCATAAAAGTTTCTTCAAGCTTTTCAACCAATCCTGAAAAAATAATTTGTTTTAAATTGTTTAGCTTTTTTAGGTTTGTAAACTCTTGGCTATTTAGATTAGAGAAATATATTGGAAATTCTCTTTTTCCTTTTTTTAGTGTTTTTTTTAAAATTATTTTTTCTTTTAGTAGACTATCTAGAATTTTCTTGACTGAAGTATGGGCTAATCTCGAATTTCGAGAGATTTCCATTAACTCAAATTCTTTTGAAGGGTTTCTAAAGAATACTTCTAAGACATTTTCTGTATTACTTTTTTGTAACATATATTACAATTTTGTAATAAAGCTATATAAATTTATCTGTTTGGAGAATAACCTTTTAGAGAAAAATTGCGATTAAAAATTATTTCTTCCACTTACTTATCATATCTGAGAATGCTGGTCTTGTAATTAAAACTCCGACAGAAATTCCAATTATTGTTGTGACAGCAAAACCTTTAAGCATTCCTGCTCCTGCCCAAAGAAGAGGCATTAATGAAACTAATGAGGTGAAGTAAGCTCCCATGATTATTGCGAAAGCACGTTTAAGTTTTTGTTTTAAGCTTAGTGAAATTTCTGAAGTGGATTCGTCTAAGATAATTATCAGATCGTCTATTCCTGTACCTAGTGTGGCCAAAATTCCTGCTATTCCTGGAAGGTCTATGTTCCAATCAATCATTGCTGCAATTCCGAGGATAATAACTACTTCTGAAATTGTTGTTACAACTAAAGCGAGAGAGGCATTTATGCTTCTATACCTTACGAAGATAATTATTGAGACTGCAAGAATTGCAATGATTCCAATAAAAAGAATTACGTTTGTGAAGTCTTCACCAAGGTTTGGAGAAATTGTGTCTAGTTTTATTATTTCTAGTTTGTAGGGGAGGCTTCCAGTCATAAGAATTGTTTGAAGTTGTTTCATATTTACTTGTGCATTCTCATACGCTGCGTCTCGAGTTTCTCCTTCTCCTGAACCTGAGATTGAGATTTGTGTTGTTACACGTCCTTTAAGTCCTTCACTGATTAGCAAACTATCAACCAAGCTATCGTCTAGGTAAAGATTAAGTTTCTTTGAAAGATAGTTTCCTTGAGCTGTTGAGTTTACTGAAAGGTTTTCTGTCATGTCTGCATGTTTTTTTGCTGCATCTCCGCTTAAAGTAA
Source organism: Candidatus Woesearchaeota archaeon (assembly GCA_964451055.1). Taxonomy (GTDB): domain Archaea; phylum Nanobdellota; class Nanobdellia; order Pacearchaeales; family GW2011-AR1; genus GW2011-AR1. The sequence continues at coordinate 3,416 of CAYVFP010000016.1, read as the reverse complement.
TTGTAAAACTGAATCTACAAAACCAGCCTCCATCTTGATCTTGTTGGCACGTCTCGATTCTTGAATTTTGTGCGTCACGACCTACGGAAGCTACGTCACGATTTCCTCCGACGAAGACTGTGTCGTTTCCAATTTTTGCTTCGAATTTACCTTGTTCTGAGATTAGTTTTTCTAAATCTGCAGGAGTTGCTCCAGCAATTTCAATAAGCATGAAGTTGCTTCCTGAAAGATCTGAAACAGGAACTACTTTAACGTCTGTTAAACCGAATGCGTTAAGTCTGTTTGAGGTTATATCTACCAAGTCATTTGTTTCTGCGAGAGTCAATGATTTGTTTTCTGCTTTAACTAATGCCCTTGCTCCTCCTGCAAGATCTAAACCGAGCTTAATATTTGTATTGGGAATTTTTGAGACAATAACATCTTCAAAATTTTTATCAAAAATTATGTACTCTGTGGTCCTTGTTGTTATTGTTGTTTTAACGGATTGATTTGAAGGGTACTTTTCTGAAATTATTTTTGTGAAATCTTCTATTGAAGAGATTTTTTGATTGTCTATTGATTTTATTATATCGCCTTGCCTTAGCCCTTGATCAAACAAACTTGAATTCGATTCTACTGATTTTACAACAACTCCTGTTTGAGCAAATGTTGGAGGAATTCCAAATATTGAAATTAATGAAAAGACTAGAAAAATTATCAATAACCAAATCTTGAACGTTAACTTCATCTTATTTCTTTCCTCCTTCCTTTAGATAATACCATTTTAGTATTGAAACGTTTGTTATCCAAGTGTTTAAGATATCGAAACCGAGCCCTATTACAAGGATTGTGAAAATTTGTGCTAATACCGAGGAGAAAGAGCTTACAATTATTAAAGCGATTAGGAAAGCGAAGAATGAGGTTAGAGTCATTGTTAGACCTGTTTTTAATGCGCCATAAATTCTGCTGTTTAAAGTGCCTTCTGTTCTTTTTAGGATTCTTGTTGTAAGCAGAATATCTGTATCAACAGAATAACCAATGAGCATTAAAAAGGCGATAATTCCTGCGGTTGACATTTTTATTCCGAGTAAATCAACAAGAACAAGAGTCATTACAATGTTTGCAAATGCTGAGATAATCACTGCTAAAGAAGGAATTGTTGTTCGGAAAATTATGAAAACAACTATTGCCATAAAAACAAATGCTAATAATACTGCAAAAAGAAGCTGTCTGTAAAAGTTTTCACTGAAAACAGAACCATTTGTTACCAAATCTGCGTTGAGATTCTCTCCGGTTGTTCTTAGTTCGTAGCCCAAATAATCCTCAAGAAGTTGTTTAGTTTCCTGGCTTCCGGTTTTTGTCTGGATTGTGATTCCACTTTGCTCGCCCGTAATAAGATTTGAAACTTCTCGGACATTAAGATCTTCAAGTTGATTTGAAAGATTACCCTCAAGATTTGCTTTGTTTATTTGTTCATATATTGTTAATGAAGTTCCTCCAGTAAGAGAAATATCTTTTTTGAAAAAATCGCCGTGTTGTGCCTGAAAGTTAATTAGAAAAATTATTGAGAATAGTAGTAAGACTGCGGGAATTATTAAAAGGGTTTTATAATGCCGATCGTGCCAGTTCTTATTATCCATAAATCATGTAAATTCAGAGGGTATTTAAAGGTTTTTAGAAGGAAAAAGCAAGACAGCTTGTTGGGGTCGCATCTTGTGGGACACTAAAACCAGCAACGTAGGAAGCTTAACTTCTGGGTTCGGAAAGAGACCAGGTGTTTCCAACCTACTATGGCTGTCTTAGAACTTCAAGATTTGGATAGTTTATAAAGTTTTTTATAGGGTGGATTTCTTGAGAATAATACAGATGTGGAAGTGCCGGAGTTGCTCGAACACTCGCTCGCGTTCCAAGGAAATTGGTTGCTTGCGAATATTCTCGGGTCAAACGGTTTTCCCACTCAAACAAAATGTGGAAGTGCCGGAGTGGTCAAACGGGCTGGATTAAGGCTCCAGTGGTTTTATGCCTGCGGGGGTTCGAATCCTCTCTTCCACATTTTTTGTCAGAAGAATGTGTCATGAAA
>CAYVFP010000016.1:0-1257 GCA_964451055.1 Candidatus Woesearchaeota archaeon | reverse complement strand
AAATCCTGTCCTGGGCGTTTAATAAAACTTAAAAAGTTTAGCAGGTAGAATAGAAGAGGAGATATATAAATAAAGGAAACCTTAATAATGAATGGGACTTTTTATTCGAATAAAAGAAAAAGATCGGGAAAAATTCTTCAAAAATCTAAAAAAAGAAATAAATATTCCTTGGGAACAATTCTATTCAAAATACCAAATCAGTAAATCTATGTTCTACAACTACCTTAGAGGAAAATATGACTTGCCAAAAAATCTTTTTGTAGAGTGGGCCTCATTATCTCCCATAGAAGAAACGGGATTTGAAGAAATTGAAAAAATGAAATATCTTCCCAAAAAAGTAAAAAAAGTCAAAATGGATCAAAATCTTGCAGAGATTTTTGGGGTCTTAAATGGTGATGGGCATTTATCAAAAGAAAAATATGAAATTTGTGTGGTAGGGGATTTGAAAGAAAAAGAATATTTCATTTATTTAAAAGAATTATTTGAAAAAAAATTTAAATTAAAGTTTAACTTGAGAAGAGAAAAAAGCGCATTTAAATTAAGATGCTATTCAAAAGGGTTATGGGAAGAGTTAACTAAAAACTACGGTCTTCCTAAGGGAAACAAATTAGGGAAATTAGAAATTCCTAAAGAAGTCAAAGAAAATAAAGAATACCTCAAAAGATACTTTAAAGGATTGCACGATACTGATGGAAGTTTCTATATTAGGAGGGAAAAAGATCCGGTAGTTCAGATAACTAATGCTGAAGAGAGTTATCTAAATTCCTGCAAAGAACATCTCTTAAAAATAGGATTTAAATTTTCAAAAGGTCAACAAAGAATCTTTCTCTATGGCAAGGAAAACATTTCTAGGTTCTTTAAAGAGGTGAAACCTTCAAACACAAAACATTTAAAAAAGTATCAAATCTATCTAGATTTATAGGCGTGGGTAGTACAGTGGTTAGTATAATTGGTTTCCACCCAATTGACCTGGGTTCGAATCCCAGCCCGCGCATTTTTCAAATGAAAAAAGATATTTCTAAAACAGAGGCTAAAGAAAAAATTGAAGAGTTTTTTTTGGATATTAAAAGTAAAAGCCCAAAAGAGATTAAGAAAATAAAAAGGATTGCAATGCAATTTAAAATTCCATTAAAAGAGAAAAGAAAATTATTTTGTGGAAATTGTTTTGAAAGTTATTCTGGGAATGAAAAGGTTCGTCTAAGAAATGAAACAAAATCTGTAACTTGCAAGAATTGTGGAAAAATTTCTAGATGGAAA
>CAYVFP010000015.1:0-11038 GCA_964451055.1 Candidatus Woesearchaeota archaeon | reverse complement strand
TTTAAAAATAGACTCTCCTCCCTAAAAAATTCAAAAGAAAACCAACAAAATTCAATTCCAGTTTTTTCTCAGTATAAGAAATTATTCACTGCTTCCGCCACCAGATTTTGGTCCAATCAAAACGGCCGCGATTGCTCCCCCAATAAGAAAAACAAAAATCACGTTAGTCCAAAAAGATCCACTCCAGCTTGAATCAAACAAAAAGTCCCAAATACTTACTAACCAAGCCATATCTCCAATTCCGCTCGCCCATAAAACCGCAATAACGATTCCTACTCCAAGAATCGCTCCCAAAAATTTCTTAGTTTTATCTCCAAACTCTGCCTTTCCTGAAATAAATCCCCACAAAAGTAAAGCCACGAAAACAACCACAAGGGCAATACTCAAAAACAACATTAAATTACCCACAATAATTTTTGGAAAAACTGCAGATACAAAAATTAAACCAATAACTAAAGAAACCAGCGCATTAAGTTGTCTCTTCTCTGCACCAAGAACACTTGTTTTCTCTAAAATTCCAAATGCTATGAAAAAGATTAATAGAAACGGATACAAAAAGTCTGTGAGTAATGGGGCCTGCAAAATTGTTGCCATTCTAAGTTTAAATTAGCTCGTCTTCAGAAACTTCTTCAAGATCTTTTTCAGAAGAGCTCGGAAGCGCGGCTTTATTTATTATGAAAATATCGCTTATTGCTTTCACGAACTGATGTGGAACGATAACTCCTCTAGCTCCACCCAAAAATGGTGCAACTCCAGAACCAACCCTAATTCTCCAACCATCAAGCTTATTCTCAAAAAGATTAGCTTCTTCAATCTCTCCAAAAAAGTCTCCCTGATCTGTATAAACTCGTGTTCCCACAACCTCTGATATCTTTTTAATTCTCATGGTAGAATATAACTAATTCTATTTAAATAGTTTTCCATGCTAAAATGAATATTTGAGAGACTATTTGGTCTATTGTTAGGGAGTCAAGAAAATTCTTCATTATCAATGCAGGAGTCAAGAACCAGCAGGGTTCTTTTTCCATGCTAAAATGAATATTTTACTCAGAAGGAGTATTTTCTATAATATCCCTTATTATTTTTCTCTCCTTTCTTATTTTAGCTTCTTCCTCTAGCTTCCCTCCCGCAATTTTAAATTGAGGATCATATCTCTCAAACTCCTCATTAATAGAATAATCATCCAAATGATCTGAAAGAGCGTAAAAAGAATCAAGGAGTCTTTTTCTTTCCTTCTCCTTTCTAAACTCTTCTTTCCTATTATAAACAACTCTCATTAAAAATAAACCCTCTCAGACAATATAAATCTAACTTAACAATCTTTATAAAAAAACAAAACATCATAATTTAATGATAACAAAAAAGGAAATCGTCTCTGTTGCGGTATTAACAATAGTTCTTGCATTCATATTCTCAATAAATGACTTCAAAAATCTTTTCCTAGTATCGCTCGGTGCGGTTTTTATAACAATAATTGTGAATATAATTTTCAAAAAAATGGCTGCAGAATATTGGGACAACAAAATTGAACATTCGCTTTGGGAAGCAAAAAGATACTGGTACGGTCCAAGTCACAAATTTAGAAGCCCAATAACTCTAGGAGTAATAATACCAATCTTAGTAAAAATTCTTTCAATGGGACTTCTTAATTGGTCTGCAGGCTTAACTTTCGAAACAGAGGGAAAAAAGTACAAGGCAGCAAAGCGGCATGGAGTTTATGCATTCAGTGAAGTAACAGAAGAACAAATAGGTTTAATTGCTGCAGCGGGAATCTTAGGAAACATTCTCTTGGCTATCGTTGCATACTTCGCCAATGCGCCAATAATAATGAAGACCTCGATAGTATATTTATTCTACAATATGATTCCAATTTCAAATCTAGACGGAAATAAAATCTTCTTCGGGAACTTATTATTGTGGAATATTCTTGCAGTAATTTCTTTAATCGGAGTTCTAGGGCTGTTAGTAATAATCTAAATTCGATAATCTTTTTAACTCTCTTTCTTCTTCAATTAATATGATTGCCTCAAAAATTTCTCCAAGAAAATATCAAAAAGACATTGCAGAAACTTGTATTAAAAACAACTGCTTAGTAGTTCTCCCTACTGGAACGGGAAAAACTCTAATTTCAATTATTGTTACAATGGAAATAATGAAAAAAAATCCCCTAAAAAAAGTTTTATTCTTAGCTCCAACAAGACCCTTAGCAGAACAACAACTAAAATCATTTCAAAAGAACCTAGGAGAACTTTATGCTGGAATGACTCTCTTCACTGGAACAGTAAAGCCAGAAAAAAGAAAAGAACTTTGGAACAAAAATGAAATAATTTTTTCAACCCCTCAATGTATCGCCAATGACATAAAGAAAGGATTATACAATCTAAAAAACCTCGGACTACTTATTGAAGACGAAGCCCATCGTTGCGTGAAAAATTATGACTATAATTTCATAGCCCAAAAAGCAAAGCATGATGCAAAGGACGCAAGAATCATTGGATTAACTGCCTCCCCTGGAAGCGACTCCCAAAAAATAAAAGACATTTGTAAGAACCTTTCAATAACCGAAGTAGAACTTAGAACAAGAGATTCCCCAGATGTATTGCCTTACCTTCAAGAACTAGAATTTGAAAAAGTTGAAACAGAGCTCCCAAAAGAATTTTTAGAAGCAAAAGCGATGCTAAACGAAATTTTCCAAGGATATATCGAAAGCCTAAGAAAAAACAATTTGGTTTTCGGAAACGTGACAAAATTCTCAATAATTGAACTTCAAAGAAAACTTATGTCCCAAATTCAAAGAGGATACAAAAACTTTGCTTCATATAAAGCTGTTTCAGATTGTTCAATGGCCATAAAAATCGCTCATGCTTTAGAACTCTTGGAGACACAAACTCTTGGAGGAACTCATTCCTATTTGAAAGAACTGTATAACCAAGCAGAAAAAAAACAATCAAAAGGGGTAGAAAGACTCGTAAACAAGCAAATATTTAATGCAACATTTTCAATGATTCATCAGCTTGTATTGCAGGGAGAAGAACATCCAAAGATTAAAGAAATAATAAAAATAGTAAAAAAAGAATATGATAAAAATTCTTCCTCAAAAATAATTATTTTTGCTCAATTCAGAGAAACGGCCCAAACAATTTCGGATAATTTAAACAGACTAAAAAACATAAATTCTAAAACATTTATCGGTCAGGCAAAAAAACAGACTTCCTCTGGATTAAGTCAAAAAGAGCAAAAAGAAATAATTAATGAATTTAGTCAAGGAAAAATAAATGTGATAGTCTCTACATCCATTGGAGAAGAAGGCTTAGACATTCCGGAAGTAGACACTGTTATCTTTTATGAACCAACTTCTTCTGCAATTCGTTCAATCCAGCGTCGTGGTAGAACTGCAAGATTGCAAAAAGGAAAACTAATAATTCTAATAACTAAAAACACTAAAGATCAAAGAAGCCATTATGCGTCGCGTTCTCGAGAAAAGAAAATGTCAAAGAGCATAGAATCTATAAAAAAAGAACTAAAACAAGACAAACAAAGAAATCCTCAAAAAAAATTATTCTAAAAATCCCAAATCCTTAAATAATTCGTTTTCCTTGAAATAACAATGGTTTTCCAGAATATCTTTTCAAAAAAGAAAGCCAAAGAAAAGGACATCTCGAAAATAGTTGTTGATTTTCGTGAAAGAAATTCTTTAGTTCCTTCAGAAATTTCTAAGCTAGGATTTGAAACTGAATTCAAAAATTTAAAAGTAGGAGACTATATTGTCAACAACACTGCGATAGAAAGAAAAACTACTCTTGATTTGGTTTCATCAATAATAGACAAAAGAATTTTCAAACAACTTCAAGAAATTAAACAATACAAAAACTACCTTTTAATTATAGAAGGGAATTTTGAAAATCTTAACAGTAATAGAATAAAGGGGTTTCTTCTTTCTTGCACCCTAAAATTCCAAGTTCCAGTGGTTTTTTCTGAGGATGAGAGGGATACTGCAAATTACATAAGACTTTTAGCGAATAAAAAGGAAAAAATTCATTCTATAAAGCCCTACAAAAAAGCTTCAACCCCCGAACAGGAATTAGAATTTATCTTGGAATCTTTTCCGAAAATAGGTCCAATAACTGCAAAAAAATTGTTGAAAGAATTTTCAACACTTCAAGATATCTTTGACGCTCCAAAAGAACATTTAGAACCCCTACTTGGAAAGAACTCAGAGATGTTTAAAGAAATACTAAATAGAAAATATATTTCAAAGGATAAATAAAATTAAAAGTAAGCTAAATTCCTAAGTTTAATGGATAAATATGAAATCGGAACTAGGCTAAGAGGATATCCTAAAGAGTATTTAAAAGATCTTGCCTTAGAATCACACAAAATTGTATTGAGAGATCCAGAGGGAGATACAGTGCCTCACCTAACTTTTCTAAGACCCTTCTACACTTCAAACGAAGAAAAACTAATAAATAAATTTGAAAAAATTCTATCCTCCTACACTGAGCCAATTCTATTAAAACTAAATGGATTCGGGATATTTGATAATGAGAAAAAAGTAATTTATGGAAATCTACAAAAGAATGAGAAAATAAACCAGATGATTACCACTTTGGAAAAAGGATTGGAAGGATTAATAAAATTCAAAGATAAAAAAATTCAGCTTCCAGAAGAAAAGAACAGAATCAATCTCCACTCAACAATAATTAGGAACCTTTCAGAAAAAGAATATATAAAAGTTAAAAATTTTATAGACATCCAAAAATTCGATCCAATTACTCAACCTCTATTTAGGACATATCTTCTAAAAAACAATCATATCTTGAGAGAGTTTGACTTTTATCTAAATGAAAATTTGGAAAGGGTAGATGCAAAAAAAGCATTACTCTTCAGAAAAACTGCCAGAGAATTTGAGAATAAAACAGGGTTATGTCTTTCCTATGATTTTACAGTTAGAAACAATTACTCTACCTAATCCTTCGGAACAAGAGCAAAAAAACTATAATTTCCCTCTTTAACCTCTGAGGCTAATTTTTTCACATCCTCTAATTTAACTGCCTTGATTTTTTTATCTGATTCATATAAATTTTCCGCTCCCGAATTAGAAATCTCATGATGCAATAAGCTAACCATTTGTTCTTGCGATTCTTCCATAGATAAAAGATGATTTCCAATCATTTGGGTTTTAACTTCCTCCAACTCTTCCTCTGTCAAATTTTTAGAAACTTTTTCAAATTCCTCTAAAATAATTTCTTTAACTTTCGGAACATTTTCTTTATTTGTTCCAACATAAAAAAGACCATAACAATACCTAACACTAGAATCAACATCTGCCTTAACAGAATATGCCAAGTTTCTCTTTTCTCTTATTTCCGAAAACAAAATAGAAGACATCCCTCCTCCCATCAAACTAAACAAAACATGAAATGCAGGATTTAAAGGTTCATTATTTCTTGGGCCATGAACTGCAAAAACAAGGTTTGCTTGATCTACTCCTGACCTCTCTTCAATTTTTTCATTCACCAAAGGGACTGCTTCAAATTCCTCAATCTTTGATTTTGTTTTAGGAAAATTTTTCTCACCAAATTCAACTAGTTTGTCAAAATCATAATCTCCAACACAACACAAAATCAAATTATCTGTGGCATAGGCTTCCTTCCATCTCTGAACCAAATCTTTCCTTGAGAGAGAATTCATAGATTCATATGTTCCTATCAAATCAATCCCAAAAGGTTTTTTATAGAGATTTTCTAAAGCCTTATCAAAAACATAAACTCGAGGAGTATCTTTTCTCATCCTTAATTCTTCAAAAATAACTTTCCTTTCTTTTTCTACTTCTTTCGAATCAAACTTAGCATTTTTTATGATGTCTGAAAGAATATCTAATCCTTTTTCTGTTTTATTAGAGGGTAACCTACACCAAAATGCAGTAATTTCTTCCGAAGTAAACCCATTAAGCTCGCCTCCATTTTTTTCAATTTCCGAAGCTATTTTCTTTGCATCTCTTTTATCTGTTCCCTTATACAACATATGCTCTATAAAATGTGAAATTCCCTTCTCTTTTTCAGATTCATTAATTCCTCCCACTCTCGATGCTATTGCAAGGCTAACAATCGGCACATCCCTTTTCTCAAATAGAATTGTAAGTCCATTGCTCAAAACTTTTTTCTTAAATTTTTCCTTCATTTAATAAAAAACAGAACTCTTTATTTAAAGATAATGGTGATGTTAAAAATAGAATAGATAAAAAGCCAATACCCCCAAAAAAAGTGCAACGATTCCCAAAAGAATCCAGTCCATCATCTTAGATTTCTTTATCTGCTTCTTTTTTTCCTCGCTAAGTTCTTCTTCTGTTTTAAGTTCCTCCAACTCAAATTTCCTTTCATTCCTCACCTTTTTTCTTGTAGCTTCAATTTCTTCAGGAGTTTTTTCTTCAATAAATTCTTCAGGCATAAATAGAAAAAGACTCCCTAAATTATAAATTTATGCTTGGGGTATGAATAGGAAGTCAAGAAATCTTGGTTTCTTTTATAAAATTATCTTTTCCTGAAACGCACATATTTTTCAGTTCCAAATTCAAAATCATCTAAAATCTCAAAATTTTCCTCAATAAATTCAAACAACCACTTCTTTGTTGCAAAAATCTTTACTCCTTTTCTCAAAGTCTTGGTTGCCCAACTAACCACTACCTCGTCTACTAAAGGAACAATCTCTCTCAAAAATTCTTTAGAATAATCTCTTTTCAGCATTTCCAGGCTATCCAATGTTTTAAATAAAAAAACAATCTTTTTCTCGTCTTCATTTCCTTGTTTCAAAATCTTTTTTATCTTTTCTAAATCAAACAAACTCTCTCTAATTGCCCAACCATTTAATCCTCTTGTCTTAAAATAATAATTCATTAAATCTACCAACTGTCCCACTGCTTCAATTCCAACATACTCTACAGAAAAAGGAAAATAATCATAGCTCAATCCATTTACTCCTGCTCCAAAATCATAAACTCCAATCTTTTCTTTCTCTGAATAATCTCTAAAAATCCTGCTGTAAAGCCCAGGATAGTAATCAAATCTTTCTTTGGTAGACAAATGTTTTTTTAAAAAATAAGAAGGATCTTTATCTTTATTTCCCATAAGTTTTATAGAAGCAAAAACAGTATACATTTTCATCAATTTTTCACGTGTAAACTTTATCTTCTCTTCTTGAGAAAACTCCTCTAAATCAAATTCATCAAAAACCGTCAAAACATCTTTTTTTGGTAGCTTAGAAAATTCCTTCTTCTCCATAATCTTCTCAATCATTTCTTTCTTAGTAAGTTCTTTTTTTTGTGCCATCAAATATCAAAAAAACAAAACATAATAAAATTAACTATTCATTAAATCTTTTCTTCTAACGATGTCCACAATTTCTCCTCCAGCAGAAGAATTACGTTCTAAAAATTTTGCCTCTACAACATCTCCTTTTGAAAACCCTCTTAACAAAGAATTATCAATTTCGTATTTTATAACCACCTCTCCAAAAGTCATAGAAACTTCTCCATCATGCTTTTCATGTATCTTTGAAATAAAAATATTTGAGCCCCTAGAAACACATTCTTTTTCGATTTTACTCCAAAAGAAATTTCCTTCGCAGTCTTTTTTCTTTTCTTCAAAAACACTCGAGAAGACAAAAAGATAAATTAATGCGATTGCTACCAAAAATACTAGAATAAATAAATAAATTCTTTTCATAAAAAAAGAGATGAAAAGATATATATAAATCTAATGAAGGTATATCTTTATGCCAATAAACGTTAATGATCCCGAATATGTTGCTGCAGAAAAAGCATACATGGAAGCAGATTCTTTAGATGATAAGTTAGCAGCGCTTAGGAAAATGATATCTCATGCTCCAAAACATAAAGGAGGAGAGAATCTTAGACAGCAACTAACTACAAGAAGAAAAAAGCTAGAAGAACAAATTGATAAAAAAAAGAAAACTGGAAAATCGTCTCATCAAGGAATAAAAAAATCAGACATGCAAGCGGCAATAATTGGAAAAACAAATTCTGGAAAATCTTCCCTCCTTAAAGCTCTAACAAATTCTTCACCACAAATTTCTCCAATCAAATTCACAACCCTTGAACCACAAATCGGAATGATGGGATATAAAAATTCTCAAATACAATTAATAGAGATTCCTGCAACCGACGGCGAAGAATTTGATAAAGGAATAGTAAATACAGCAGACACAATCTTGATTATTGTCGAAAAAATAGAAGAAATTCCCGAAATAGAGAAAAAAATCCCTCTAGCTTCTAAAAAAAGAATAATTGTTTTTAACAAATCTGATCAATTAACAGACAAAGAAAAAAGAAAAATCTCTGCAAATCTCCAATCAAAAAGATACAATTTTGAAATAATTTCTGCAATCCCTGAAATTCCAAGCAATAATTTGGAAAAGTTAAAAGATAAAATTTTTAATTCTTTTGATATAATAAGAGTTTTTACAAAAGAGCCCAATACAGATAAACACTCCGAAAAGCCAATAATTATGAAACCATGTTCAAAAGTAAGGGATGCTGCAGAAAAAATTCTCAAAGGATTCTCAAAAAAAGTAAAAAGAACAAAAATATGGGGCCCGAGTTCAAAATTTTCTGGCCAAATAGTCGGCCTAAATCATAAATTAAAAGACATGGACATTGTTGAGTTTACAACACGTTAAAAAAATTTATTTAGTAACTTTAAACCCTTCAACTTTTTTCAAAAGTTCTTTAGCCTCTTTATTTTCAGAAAAATGTTTTCTGACAGGCCCTAAAAATTCATTAATATATTTTGCACAAGTTATCTTCAGGTCTAAAGGATGAATTTTCTTCTCTACAAAATCTTTTTCTAAATCCTTATATTTTTCAAACTCAAGATTTCCTCCAAACTTCTCCGGCCTTTCAATAACAACTTTATCTATCTTCTCAAAAATAATATACTTGAAGTATTCCAAAACAGGATTATCTTTCGCTTGCCCTTCTGGACAATAAGCTTTCTTAAATTTTTTATTGACTTCGTCTTCAGTATCAGTCATAAAAATTGAGGAGTTTGGATTTGATTTGCTCATCTTCTTAGCAATAGCTCCTTCTACGCCTTCTGCATCTGTTTTAGGTTCTGTCAAACCCATGAGCATATGATGGCTAACAACTACTGGAGGAATATACCCTAATTTTGGAAAAATATCTCTTGCTAACATATTTACTTTCCTCTGATCCATCCCAAGCTGGGCAATATCTGCACCTAGATGATAAATGTCAGAAGCCTGCATCAAAGGATACAGAATCTGTGCTGCAGGATTTGAAATTGAATCTTCACGGCCCATTATTTGCCCGCATCTTAAAACTCTTTGAACAGTTGAATTCATACTTAACTTCAAAACTGTCTCCCAATACTCTGGCCTTTCCTTGATATAGTCGCTAGCCCAGATAAATTCCACATTTTTCAAGTCCATTCCGCAAGCCTTCCAAACTTCAATAAAATATTTTCCAACAATCTTTATTTTCTCGAGATCTCCCCCCATCTTGTTGTTCAGCATTCCAAACCAATCTGCAACCCAAAATCTAAATTTAATCCCGGTAGAAGCAAGTTTATTTACATTAATTGTTCTCAGTAAACCCTGGGCAATATGAATTTTTCCTGAAGGCTCAAAACCATCATAAGCTACAGGGTTTTTCTTTTTTTGGAATAAATCCCTAAGCTCTTTCTCAGAAACTACTTCTTCTCCCACTTCATTTACAATCTTTATTTTCTCATCTATATCCATTCTCAAAAAAGAAACTCTTAATTATTAAAGATTTCTATTATATTCACGAATGTTAGCAGAAATTATCCTAGCTATTCTGGTCGGAATATTGTTTGGAACTCTTACAGGCCTAACACCCGGAATCCACATTAATTTAATAAGTTCAATTATTATCACTTCCACGACGGGAATTCTTCTAAAGGTCAATTACATCTATCTTATAGCTTTCATAGTTGCTATGTCTATCACTCACACTTTCCTAGATTTTATCCCTTCAATTTTTCTTGGTTGTCCAGATACAGAAACAGAACTTTCTGTTTTGCCCGGCCATGAGCTTCTAAAAAAAGGAGAAGGTTATGAGGCAATAATGCTAACTGTTTATGGGAGTATAGCAGCAATTTTTATTTTAATCTTAATTACATTCCCTTCGCTTATTCTGATAAAAAAAATATATCCAATAATCAAAATTACAATTCCCTACATATTAATTTTAATCTCATTGATTCTGATTTTTTCTGAAAAAAGAAAATTCTCTGCATTTAAAGTATTTTTTATAACAGGAATTTTTGGATTGATAAACAGCAACTTGGAAATAGCTCAACCTCTTCTTCCGATGCTTACAGGCCTTTTTGGTACGTCCACAATTTTAATTAGCATAAAAAACAAAACGAAAATCCCTCCTCAAAAAATAAAAAACCCCAAAATAAAAATAAAAAAACCTCTAGTTATTTCAACACTAGTTGCTCCATTTTGTAGCTTTCTTCCAGGATTAGGTTCAGGCCAAGCAGCACTAATCTCAAACATGATTGCAAAACAAGGACGTAAAGGATTCTTATTTCTTCAAGGAACTATAAACACAATAGTGATGGGATTCTCTTTTATCTCTCTTTATATAATAAACAAAACAAGAACAGGATCTGCCTTAGCAATAAAAGAAATCGTTTCCGAAATACCCTTTAACATTTTCATTTTAATTCTAATTGTATTAATAGTCTCTGGAATAATTTCCTTTTTTATAACCAAAAAAATCTCCAGATTTTTCTCTCTAAAAATAAACAAAATAAATTATAAAATAATCTCTGAAATTATTATCGGAATAATCCTCTTAGTTGTTTTCTTGATTTCAGGAATTGAAGGAATCTTAGTATTATCAATATCAACCATCCTCGGAATTTATTCTATAAATCAAAAAGTAAAAAGAACGCAAATGATGGGTTCCTTAATCTTACCGACGATAATTTGGTATTTGATTTGAATTTAAATTAGATTAAATCTAAAAAAA
>CAYVFP010000014.1:2242-11281 GCA_964451055.1 Candidatus Woesearchaeota archaeon | reverse complement strand
TAATAGGAAGTCAAGAAACCTCGGTTTCTTTTCAAAGAACCAACCCAAATATCAATGCCGGAATCAAAAACCAGCAGGGTTTTTTAGGAGATCCAAAGAACCTTGGTTCTTTTATTTCAACTTGAAAGAAGCACTTACTGTAGCCGAAACTTCCCTTTCTCCAGGTTGAATATTTGTTGCAGCAGTTTTAGCCATAACAGCATCTTCCATCAAACCATCTCCTGAAGAGCTATAGACATTCCAAGGATGATATCCGAAATCATTAACCTGCACTGAGACAAGTTTTCCAACTTCCATATCAAATCCTTCTGCAACAGCCTCTGCCTTAACTCGCGCATCCTCTGCAGCAAGCTTCATTGCTTCTGCTTTATATTCGTTCTGAGATTCTTGAGTAAGCTCAAAATTAATGTAACTCACCATTGCCCCAGCATCGACTCCTGCATCCACAGCCTCTCCGATATCGTCCATTCTCTCGACAGGAAGTTCAACTTTTATTGAATGTGTCGCCTTAAATCCTTTAGCAACTCTTCCCTCGTCCTCTGTCCAATCATATTCTTGATGCACATTGAAATTCTCAGTTATAATTTCATCTCTTTCGAATCCAATCTTAACAAGATTTGTGATAAGTTCGTCGACGATTTCAGCGTTGAGATCTTTAGCTTCTTGAGCAGTACTTGCATTTGTCTCGGCACGGAAGTTAACACTAACTAAATTAGGCATAGCTTCAACAGTTGAAGTTCCCTGAACATTTAAATCTTCTTTGCCATATCCTGGATTCACTTCCGAAGAATTTCCAAATATTAAAAAACCAACAGCTATAAGCACAATTGCAGCAGAAACAATCCCTGTTATTGCGATAGCATTATTTTTATTTGTCATATTATTTAACCTCCTTTAAACTTTATTTGAAAAACAAGTTGATTGTTTTTATATCAATCAAAAAAGTTTTCCACAAGGATTTGCAAAACAAATCCGAGGACCGAATTGAATTAAAATAATTCAATGAGTCCAATTGAGTATTTTTTATCATAAAATATATTGGAAAATTTAGTATTTAAATAAAGCGAAGAGTTCAAGTTTGTTTGAAGCTACAACCTTTTCCAATTAACCAAAGCAACAACCCCTAGAGCAATAAGTCCTCCAAGAAAAAACCACATCCATAATGGGCTTCCAGAAACCTGTGAAGAAGTACCTACTGCAGTTTCAACGGCAATTCTAGCCCCCTCATTAAGGCTATCCTGTGCATACAGAACTCCTTTCTCTTCAACAATCGGCTGCTGGAAATCAAGAAACCCTCTAGAAGTTTTTTCGTAAACATATGCTCCAAAACTTCCTGCACCGACAACTAAAAATCCTGGAACTAAACTTTTCAGCTTCTCTGCAACGCTAGAACCACGAGGAGAAATCACAATCGATTTATTAGAAAGCTCATACATCACAATTTTTTTACCCTTCTTAGACCAAAAGAAATTTTTATGTTTCTTAACAATTCCCACATCAACGAGCTTTTTTATATTATATTCAACAGTGTTAAGGGGAACGTTTAATTCCTCAGACAAATCTTTTTCACTAGCCTCTTTACTTTCAGAAAGATAATCAATAATTTTTTTAGCAGTTTTATTAGAGAGAGCTTCAGAAACTTTTTTCAAATTGGGATCGTCCATTCCAAGTATGATAAATTTATCACTCTCTGCCATAGATTAAAAAAGAACCTTCAATATTTAAATTATATGCATAGGTTCAAATGAAATTGAAGTTATTTTAGACTTGTTAATCTTTTTTACTATCTTCTCGAGAGATGTATTATAAAAAGAATCATGGAGATCATCAACAACTTTAAACCCGGGAAAATTTCTAGAACGACATGCTATTTCTCCAACTGCCTCATCATAAGGAGCCAGACCATTACTTCTTGCAGACGCATAAGTATAAGCCACATTCCCAAAAGCTTCCTTGGAACTTTCCTCTGGAAAATAAAACCTCCTCATAAAATAAAGAATATCAAATTCTTCCATCAAAAAATAAAACATTTAGAATATAAAAATTATTCCTTTTGAACTTCTTCTTCAGGCTCTGAAGCCAAAAAAGCCCACCAAGGTTTCCTAACTCTTATTACTTCGCCAGTTTCTGCGTCAACCTGTGCCTTAACATCCATTCTCGCCCCAATAAAGCCCAAAACTTTTGCTTTTCTTTCACGTCTTAATTCATAAGCGAGAGTTGCATTGCTTGAGGCATTACTCCTCGCAGAAACTTCTTTCAATTCAAGAGTACAATTATTTGATTTATTACAGACATGAAGCCTCAACCTTTCCAAGGCAACTTCTGATGCTGTATCAGGCATAACTTTCACATAAGCATTTCTTCCATTAGATAATCTCTTATTAATCATTGCCCTTTCTCCACTCTCATTGAACTCACACTCTCCGGTACAATTAACAGAATAATTTCCTGCTCGAATTATTAATCTATTCTGAATCCTTTCTAAGTGTATCTCTCTCATTTGAGCCCTGTTTTGTTCCATAATCTGAACTCTTAAATCTTGACCTGCTTCAAGTCTAGCTCTTCTTTGTTCTGGAGTCATATTCTCAAATCTTTCTTCTCCCATTCCTTGACGAGCCATAATTTGGATCTGGGCATCTCCATTAGTCCCATTAACAGAATCATTTGTTCCTGCATAAGTTGAGGGAGAGAGAGGAATAACTTTTTGTCCAGGCGCAGCTAAAACAAAGCTAAAAGAAATTGCTAAAAGAAATAAAAACAAAACACTCTTTTTCATATAAAATAAAAGGAAAAATAAGTTATATATCTTTCTAACACAACAATTTTTATTAAGCAAAACCTCCTTTAAAAAAATGGGAAAAGCGGCGGAAAAAAGAAACATTGAATTCGAAAAAAGTAGACTTTCCAGACTTCTTTCAGAAATAAGCCCTCAAACTGAAGAACAAAAAAAGAGAGTTGTTGCAAAAATTTATCCTTTATACAAATATAATCCCGGAAAAATAAAACCAGAAACAAAAGAGATTATTGAATACTGTTTAGAAAGATACATAAAATAAATTCTAAAAAGGCGAAAGGAGACTGGAATAAAATTCCGTCAGTCCTTCCCAATCTCCACAAAAAGGCGAAAGGAGGGAGTCGAACCCTCTTCTCTCGGACCACAACCGAACGTCATAACCGTTAGACCACAGTCGCCATAACAAAAAAGTCAAGAGATTTCTGTTTATAAGGTTTTTTAGTTCAATTAAAACTTCCAAAAAACTTTATAACTTAGATTTAACTAGTTACTTAATGAAAACACAACCAGTAAAAGGATTCAAAGACTACATTGAAAGAGAAGCGGACAAGTTCGCATTTATTCGAGAAGTCGCAAAACAAACTTTTGAAAAATATAATTTCCAAGAAGTTCAAACTCCAATAATAGAATATGAAGATTTTGTGAGAAAAAATTCAGATGAAAACGATGAGGCAATCTCTGATATTTTCAAACTTAAAGACAAGGGAAAAAGAAACCTCGCATTAAGATATGAATTTACATTTCAATTAAAAAGAATAGCTGAGAACCAAAAACTACCCTTCAAAAGATTTCAAATAGGTCCCGTTTTCCGTGATGAACCTATCCAAGGAAACCGTCTAAGACAATTCACCCAATGTGATATCGACACTATCGGCGCTACGGTTCAGGACCAAGCAGAAATCCTCTCTGCAATAAAAGACATTTTAGATGCGTTAAAAATAAAATCTGTTTTTTACATTAACAACCGTGAACTCTTAAACCAGGTACTTGAAGAAAGCCAGATAAAAAACAAAGAAGCTGTTATTCGAGAAATAGACAAGCTAGACAAACTCTCAGAAAAAGAAGTAAAAGAAAATCTAAAAAAATACAAAGCCGAAAATATCCTGAATATTCTAAAAAACTCTGAAGAATTTTTTGAAAAATATCCTGCATACCAAGAAATAAAACAGCTCAAAGATTATTGCAAAAATTATGGGATAGAAGTTAACTTCCAACCTTCATTAGCAAGAGGACTATCTTATTACACTGGAAATGTATTCGAGATAAAATCAGATATAAAAGAAACAATCTGTGGAGGCGGAACATACATCATTTCCAAAACACCTGCGGCAGGAATTTCTTTCTCTATAGAAAGACTTATGGCAGTAACGAACATAAAAATAAACATAGAAAAAATCCTTTTGGTTTCTTTGAATCAAGATAAAAAAGCAATAGAACTATCTAAAAGACTTAGGAAACAAGGAAAAAATGTTTCAATATTTTACGGGAAGCCCAGCAAAGCTTTAGCATATGCAAATTCTTATAGTTTCAAAAAAGTAATTTTCGTCGGAGAAAAAGAAGTTCAGAAAAAGAAATTTAAATTAAAAAACCTTTCAACTGGAAAAGAAATCACTCTCACAATAGATAAAGGAAAGAAAATTAAGATTTAGTCAACCCTTCTATTAAATTTCTTATACAACTTTAACCTTTCCTGAAACCCCAATGGATCTAAAAGCTCAATAATCTCTGAAAGCGATTCCTTCTCTTTATTCAACTCCCTAGAAATAAAATTGTAATTAAAAACTTCATAATCAAACTCCGTAACAAATTCTTCAGGATCATATGCCTCCGGGTTAAAAACTTTTATTGGCTCGCATAAAGAATAAATTCTGCCAGAAGGAGATTTAACTTCATAATCTGTTATCTTTGATTTACCTTTTTCATTTTTTTGAGGAACAAATCTCCACCCTAAATCAAAATAATCCTCGAAGCTTTCAGCAACGGATCTCATATCTCTATCTCCTTGTTTTAAAAGGCCCATGATTCAAAAACCATAAAGCCAATTAAAAACATGCCCTATCACTCAACACGACAACACTACTTTTTTAAAGCAAACGTCTCAATAATCTTTTTATTTCTAACTTCTGGATGAAATAAACAACCATAAATTTCTTTTCCTTTGACTTTCACTGCCTGAGCAACCTTACCAGATTTGGCAAAAATATCAAACTTACTCTCTGAAAACCGAACATAATTCTTGTGTAAATGATACACCTCTTTCTCCCCAGATAATCCAAGAAAATCTTTCCCAAATTTCTCCTTATAAAATCCGATTTCTAACTTTCCTTTCTTTGACATCTTCTCTAGATACATTAAACCTATCGCCTGCATCCCCGCACAAATTCCAAGAACAGGTTTTTCAAATTCTTTAAGCCAATAAAAATTAAAAATCTCTTCTAAAAATAAATTATCTTTAATTGAAGTACCACAAATTATTACTTTATCAAAATCTCTTAAATCTTTTTTCTTAACTTCATTAAACTTCCTAACAAAAAATCCAATTCCCAACCCTTTCAAGATTTCTTCAATAGGCTTAACAAATTCTAATTCATGAAGTTTCTCTGCACATGTTGATATTAATAAAATTCTTTGATTCATTTTATCTTCTTTCCCATAATTAATTTAGAATTGTCCTCTTTATCCTCTTCATCAATAATTTTGTAACCCAACTCTTCATAAAAATTAACTGCTTTTTTATTCTCTTTCAAAACTTCCAAGCATAATTTCTTATAATCCCTTTCTTTTGCAACCCCTTCTGAAAATTTCATAAGTTCTCTCCCAATTCCTTTTCCCTGAAACTCTGGAAGAACCCAATTAAAAATAATTTCTAAATTTTCGTCATCTTTCTCATCAAAACCTACAGCTCCAACTAGATCATCGTCGATAAAATACCCATAAACTCCATCCTTACAAAAAGCTTTTCGAACAAATCTTTCAACTCCTGAATCATCAATTTCTTTTCCTATTTTCTCCCAAACAAGATAAATAGATTTACGATGAATCCTCATAACATCTCCTGCAAAAATAGAATCTAATTTCCTAATCATCTTCAACAAATTTAAACCTCTCCTTTTCGATGCCTTCCAAAAGAACCTTTTCTAAAAACATCTCTTTAGGCCTAGCAAAAATCATCTTCTTCCTGAACTCTTCCTCGCCATAAAGCGGCTTATACAAAACTAAGAGCTCATCTGTTTCAGTATGCAATGCCTCTCCAATAACCTCATAATACTTCCCAGACTTATTGTGCAAATATTTTCCTAACTTAATCATAAAAATTAAAACAAAAAGCAAAATAAAAACTTATCTAATCTTTACTTCTTGGCTTGTTTTCTTAACACTTTCCTCTTCAGTTTAACATCCTTCGTTTTATCCGAAACTTTCCCTACCCAGATTGTAGCAATTACAGCTAAGATAGTCACAAAAATTGCATAAAACCAAGGGCCTCCAGAAGATAAAGAGCATAAAGCGCCTGCACCTTCAGCTCCACAAGGACCCACAAACAAAGCTTTTATCGCATCGTTCCAAGCCAAAGCAGCAACAAGGCCAAAAGCAGCAGTCACAAGCGCAGCCAACTTCTCAATTACTTCACTTCTCATAAAACACCTCCTTCCAAAAAAAGGATAATGAAAAATATAAATCTATCTAATTGAGATTAATCTAAAATTATCCTCATATAAAAAGATTAATCATTCAATCTCAATCTCAAGCCTAGCACTATTCTTTCCCTCTTCAATAATCTCCGAAGAAGCGACCTTCAATCCATTTGAAAATAAAGGACAATCCAAAACAAAACTTTCAAACTCTCCCCCTTCACCAGCGACGTGAATCTTATATTTCTTATTCAAATCTCTAACTTCTGAAATAAATTTCTTATCGATTTCTCTTCCCAGCCAACCTTTATCAAAAGGATAGGCAAACACTCCCACAATAATAATCCTAAATTTCTCACTGATTAATTCCTCAAGGTATTCTTCTTCATTCTTTTGCCAAAGAGGATTAAAACATTCTATTTCTAAACTGTCACAAATTCTCTGAATTCTAGAAGCCTGATAAACCGATTGAATGGCGCCAGTAATAACTCCTTCAATTCCAAGCTCTTTCTTTGCTTTCTTAATAGCTTTCTCCAAGTCTTTCAACTCAATCTCTTTTTTACCTTTAGTCTTCTGGATAATTAAAGGAATACCCATCGCCTCTGCCTGTTTCTTAACTTTAGAAATCGACGGAGTATGAAACATATAACTCTCTTTATTCTCTGAAAAAATACTTATTGCACAAGATAATTCATGACCTTCTTTCTTAGCAAGATATCCTGCATAAACAGAATCCTTCCCTCCAGATAACAATAACCCTAATTTCATATCTAAAAATAACCTTAGAACTATATAAATTTTTAAAAACTCCTCTCATCCAAAAGAAATATGAAAGAAATTTATGAATTAAAAATTAAAAAAGATAACCTTCAAAAAACTAGACAGAAAGATTCTATATTGTACCTCAAGAAAACAAAATAAATATGTTTTAATAATGAATCAAAAAATAAATTCGAATTAATTGAACCAGGTCCGGCAGACAATCTCTCGGAGGGAGGAAAGGTTTGTTTTAGAACTCTAAACGAAGCAGAAACAAAAAAGATTCTAAAAAATATTGAACATTTATTATAAGTTTAAAGAAAAATCTTTATTATTTCTTATCCAAACAAGTTCTTGCCAAATATCTAAATCTATCATAAAATCAAATCAAAAGCCAAATTATAAACTTATCTAAAAATAAAAACTACTCAATTCAGATTCTCCAGCCTCTTTCTTAGCAGCCTCATTAGTCAACATTTCAACAAGTTCTGAATTATCAACTGATTCGCAAGCCAAACAGTCCTCGTAATACCCTTTAACTCTTCCGAAGTTCCAATTATTGCCTTGGTTAATTCCAACATAAGAATTTCCATTTAAACTCACTTCCTGATACTTACTTAAATCTCCGTAATAAATTAAATTTCTATCACCCATGCAGAAATAAAGACGCTCTACTATATTAATGTTTTCCCTTTCGACCCTTCTCAGACCCTTCTTTATTAGATTTTGACCCTTCTTTTTCCTGTGGAGACCCTTCCTTAGAATTATAGGACCCTTCTTTCAACTCTTCAATAATTTCTTCAACTTCTCTCAGCTCTTCTAGGGGGTCGCCGTGATGTTCCAAATAAACATTCTTTAACCAAATATGAATTTCCTCGAAATGTCTTTCCTGATGAAGCCATAACTCTCCATTATTCTCTAACTGCAACAAAGGGAAAAAGCCTGAAATTCTTTCATCTTTAGTCTTTCCAATAAATTCAGAGTAATGAATTTTTTTCATTTCTTTGTTTTTCTCAAAAAACCCCAATAAATTATCTCTCAGACTCATCAATTTATCTTTTATGCTAATCTTTTTCTTAGGCAAACTAATTCCTGTCTCACGCAAGGCATTTTTATTTACAATAACTTTTCTTATTCTACGATTTTCAGTTTCGATTGCTTTATTCAATGAACTTATCAAATCATCCAAACTAACTTTCCTAGAACGGGGCATAGGACTCCGTGGAACAAGATCAGGAATATCTTCATCCAATTCAATCCTCTCCAAAGAATAACTTTTCTGCTCTTTCTTTGGAAAAAGAATCTCATCAATACTTCTAACATACTTATTCAACAAAAATTCAGATTTTATTCTCAACAAAAGGGCCGAAGCTAAAAGAACCTTGCTTGAAACAAAAAAGTCCATCTCTTCGAATTCTTGAATTTTTTCCAGATACTTATCTGCCAAAAGCCCAATATCAATGTTCCAAGGATTAAGCTGTTCTGTATGAATCAAATCAAAGATAATCTCTCTCCATCCAATCTCCTTTTCATCGAAAAGAAGATTATGTACTTCTTCCTGTGAAACCGAATTTTGCACTTCACCAGAAAGATTATTAAAATTCACCTCTTCCATGCACTATAATGATTGAGAATCTTTATAAATTAAGCGAAGCGACACTACTCTAGTTGGAAAAGTGCTTGTCATTTTTTAAGAGTAACAAAACAGAAAGATTTAAATAGTAAAGGTTATTGAATTTAATATCACCTCTTTTTACCCAGGAGAGACTTCAGACCCTCTAATTTTATTGGTTTGAAGGATCTCCTCGGTTTTCTTGAAAAGGAAACCAACACGAGAGGTGCATACCGACATTCAAT
>CAYVFP010000014.1:0-2142 GCA_964451055.1 Candidatus Woesearchaeota archaeon | reverse complement strand
AAAAAAGTAAACTTACAAAAATTATTTTAAAAGAATTATCCAGGAAAAGATTTATCTCTGGAGATGAATTTTACAAAAAATTATCAAAAGAATTAAATGAATTTGAGGACATTATTGCTCCGGAGGCTTATAAAGAGCTTGAGAAACTATTTGAAAAGG
Organism: Candidatus Woesearchaeota archaeon; assembly: GCA_964451055.1. GTDB lineage: Archaea > Nanobdellota > Nanobdellia > Pacearchaeales > GW2011-AR1 > GW2011-AR1. Next base: position 1,983 of record CAYVFP010000014.1, on the reverse strand, counting down.
GAAAAATTATTAGATATGAATTAAATTATCCAAACAATCTAGAAAATAAAAGAAAGGCGAACGATTTTCCAAGGTATCTTTATACTTTACAAAAACAAAAATAACTACTCTTTCTTAATTTCTTCTTTCTTAGAAAACTCTGAATAACCACACTTCCCACAATAAACTCTATCTTTTGCAATCATTAAAAACACTCCAGGACCGCATCGAGGACAAGTTCTTTCTCTTGTTAATTTATCCCCGTCAATTTTATATTTAGAATATTTCTTTGAAGTAGGTTTATTCTTTGGTGCCTTCTTTCCCTTTTTTACAATTTTTTTCTTTGCCATTTTAGATTATTCTTTCTTCTCCTCTTCTTTATTTTCTTCAGACTTTTCCTCTGAACCTTCTTTTTTCTCTTCTGCCTTAGCTTTCTCTGCTTCTTCCTTCGCTTTAGCTTCTTCCTCAGCTTTCTTCCTAGCATCTTCCTCAGCAGCTCTCTTAGCTTCCTCAGCCTTCTTCTCATCCTCTAATTCTTTTTTTGTCTTATTAACAATCCTATTAAATTCCTCTTGACTAGAATAAATATCCGCAACCAATCTAAAAACATTAGAACCAAACTTTCCTTCTACTTTCTGAATTCTAACAAGTTCAGGCTTTGCTTTAAATTTATCTGCAATAATATCTCTCGCTTCTTCCTTACTGGGAATCTTCTCAGCCTCGTAAGCTAAAGCAACTTCCTTTCTTGAAAATAATAAATTATCTTTTTCTGAAATAACTTCTAATGCCATTATCTTGTTTTAAGGGCAAAATTCCCCTCCTCCTTTAATCCTACTTTCTTAGCAATCTCTGATTTTTCAGGATTTACAACAATAATTCTTCCTTTATAGTTTTCATTATACTCTTTTGAACCACATCTAGGACATTTCTCTTCTCCATGAATTGTCTTACAAATTTTGCAGGCTCTTTCTTTTGTTTTTGCCATTATTTCTTTCCTCCCTTAGCAGACTTCTCTTCTGCTTTCACAGCTTTCTTAGCCTCAGCATCTCTCTTTGCCTTATCTTCCTTCAACCATTCAACCTTTCCAAGGCCTGGCTGCCTCATTGTCAAACCAATCTTAGGATCATCTCCTTTATGCGAGATTGCAACAATTCTAGCAACGCAAAAATCTCCTGATTTCAAAGCTCTTCCTGAGCTCTTACCTGAAAGAGTTCCAGTATCACTAAAACTTACATAATCATCCATTGTTTGTGAAATGTGAATCATTCCTTTCATTGAACCCATATCAATAAATGCTCCAAAATTTGTTATCTCATCAATTTTTCCAAAAACAACTTCTTGGATTTCGGGTTTCCAAGTTAACAATACAAATCTTGATTTATAATAAGCTGCTCCATCTCCCGGAATTATTACTCCGTCGCCGACATTCTTAACTTCAACTACCGAAATCACTCTTCCAAGTTCCTTTTGGTAATAATCTTCATAAGTTTCGTCAAGCTGTTCGCTAACTGCATCCTCCGTCGGAAGACCAAACAGCTTCGGGTCTACTCTTATATAATCCTCTACTTCAGTTAAATAAAACATTTTAATAAAATTTATAATAAAAGTTGATTTAAAAAGCTTTGTGTTACTACAACATTTCGACCTTTTTTCCAGCCCTAACAATAAAGATTTTATTCTTAACTTTCTTCCTTAAAGCCTCATCAATTGTCGCAAGGTAGACTTCAGAATTCTCCCTTAAATAATTGACAATTGCACTATCTGCATATCTTCCTTCAACTTTCACAATCTCATAATTTCCGTTTGCTAAAAACTTCAAGGCAAATTCTGCTCTAACTTTTATTCCTTTCTTTCCATCAATTGAAAGTCTTTGCAGTTCTTTCAAAACTTTGTCTGGAATTAAAACTCTGAATCCTTCAAGCTCAAAAAACTCAAAGAAATCAATTTTCTCTTTCACGCAATTCAAAATAAAACTTGTATCCAGGATTACTTTTTTCATAATTC
>CAYVFP010000013.1:0-11734 GCA_964451055.1 Candidatus Woesearchaeota archaeon | reverse complement strand
ACCTCTTATGAAACCCATGGTTTAGTTAGGTTTTGGGAGTTTATAAAATTAATTTACATACTTTTCAAAGTTTGAATTCTTTTTTCTAATGGCGGGTGAGTGCTTCCTAAGTTTTTGAATGGATTGGCAAAGAACAAAGGGACTAAAGCTTTTGATATTTTCTTTTTTTCTCTTGATTCTGTTGTTTTAGGTTTGTCATCACGAATTTTTTCTAATGCTCCGATTAATCCATTTGGATTTCGGGTGAACTTGACTGCTGTTGCATCTGCAGAGTATTCTCTTTTTCTTGAAATTGATGCTTGAACTAAGGCTACGATAATTGGAGCAAGAATTGCTAATGCAACTCCGATTAACATTAAGATTATTTGCATTTTACTATCGTCATTACGTCCTGAACGAAACCAAAGACTTCTTAGGAAAAGTTGAGAAATGATTGCGACCATTCCAACCATTACTGTTGTTAAAGTCATGTATCTTATGTCATAATTTGCAACATGTCCTAATTCATGGGCTAAAACTCCTTCAAGTTGTCTTCTTTCTAGTTTTTCTAACGCTCCTGTTGTTACACATATAACTGCGTTTTTTGGATTTCTTCCGCTGGCAAATGCATTTATCTGGTTAGATTCCATAATGTAAAGTTTTGGCTTTGGAAGACCTGAAGAGATTGTTAATGATTCAACAAGTCTGTGATAGTCGGGATAATCTGCACGGCTTGCTGGCTTTGCACCGACGGAAGCGACAGCAATTTTGTGCGAATTATAATAGCTTAGCAATGTATAACTTAAAGTAAATATTATTGTTATAATCATTATTATGAAGAAATATTCTGGGGAAAAGGCCAGGGAAATTACATATCCCAATGCTACGAGAATTAGTGAGACAGATAAAATTAGAAAAAAGGACTTTCTTTTATTTCTTGCAATTTGATCACGGAAGTCAATGTATTTTCTCATAGGGAATCTAGGTTTTGAGAGTTTTTAAGAATTAGCGTTTGGAGTTAAAGTTTCTTCAAGTTTGTTAATTTGTTCAATAATTAGTTTTTTTAAAGAAGTGAATTCTTTTTGATTATAAGGGGTTTCGATTCCCCCAATAAAGACAGAAGATTCCTCTTTATTATTTATGTAAGTTGTCGAATATTTCAATTCATTTTCTTTTAGAAAATTCTCAAAGTCTTGAGTTTCTTTTGATCCATTATGGTGCAGTACATATTTTGTAGTTGCGAAATAATTTTCCATATTCAATAAAAATTAAGACGCTTTATAATAATTGTGGTCATAAGAAAGATATTTTTAAGAATTAGTTTTTTTGTAAGATATTTAAAATTTTACATCCGGAACTTTCTTTTCTGCCTCAGTAATTTGGATATATTCTTTTTTCTTTCTGTTGAAAAGGTTTGCAAACATGTTTCCAGGGAATTTTTGATGGAGATTATTATAAGCTAAAATTGAGTCATTAAAGTTTTGTCTTGCATATGCTACACGATCTTCAGTGCTAGATAATTCTCTTTGTAATTCAAGGAAGTTTGTGTTTGCTTTTAGATCTGGATAGTTTTCTGCGATTGCAAAAAGTTTTCCAAGAGCGTTTTCTAGTTGTCCATTTGCCTTCATTTTAGAATCAAGGCCTTTTGCAGATACTAGAGCTTTTCTTGCTTTAGTTACTTCTGCCATAATTCCTTTTTCGTGTTTTGCATAGCCTTTAACTGTCTCAATTAGATTTGGAATTAGGTCTGCACGTCTTTTTAGTTGAACGTTTATTTGAGATAGAGAGTTTTCTATACGATTTTCTAAGGTAATAAATCTGTTGTAATATGCTACGCTAACTATTATTAAAAGCAAGATTATTGCACCTATGATTATCCAAGCGATCATGATATGTATAAATAAGACAAATTTATAAACTTATCTAACTATATTTTTTTATGGTGATAAAAATAAGTTCAGCTTGCATTGGCTGTGGAACATGCAGTTCTTTATGTCCAGAGGTCTTTGAGATGGATGGCGCGAAGGCAAAAGTGAAAGCGCAGAAAGATTTGCCGTGTGTTAAAGAAGCAATAGAATCTTGTCCTGTTGATGCAATTAGCAAATAAGAACCTCCAGCGGGTTCTTGACTCCAGAAAGAACCTAGGTTCTTTGAATCTCCTTTTGATATAAGAAGTTGGTTCTTTGAATCTCCTTTTGATATAAGAAGTTGGTTCTTTGAAAATAAACAAAGGTTTCTTGAATTCTAGCATTAATCTGCAAGTTTCTTTTCTATGTTCTGGCAGGAATTGATAGAATAATTTATTGGCTTTGAATATTTGTGCTTCAATAGAAAATCTTTATTAACTCGGAATCATTTTTTAATGGATGGTTGAAGAAAAAGAAACAATTGGAACTGATTATTTGAAGTGGTTTTCTGAAATAGATTTGGATTCTGAAAATTCTGTGGGGAAGAAAGCTTCTAGGCTTGCTTTTTTATACAAAAATAAGATTCCTGTTCTTGATGGCTTTGTTTTAACATATGATGCAGTAGATAAACTTTTTGAGATTTGGGACGTCAAGGAGAAATTTGTTTCTCTACTGAGAGAGTTGAAGGATGGCGATATTGAATTCGAGAAATTTAAGGAAGACATTAAAAAAATTATTATGAATGAAGATTTTCCAGAAGAGATTTTGCAAGAGATTTTTGAATCATACGAGGTTTTGAGTTCTAATAAATATGATATTGAGGTTGGTTCTGCTTTAGACATCCTTAAGAGTTCTTCTGAGTATTGTTTTGTTGCGGTTCGTTCGAGTCCAGAAGTAAAAATAGAATCTGAGAATAGTTTTTTGAATGTTAAAGGAAAGTCGGAGCTGGTTAAAGCGATTAAGCAGGCGATAATTTCTAATTATTATGATTATGATTCTTTGGAGAGAAATAACTTTGAATTTTTTGGTTCAGGAATTGTTATTCAAAAGATGATTCAGTCAGACAAATCTGGTTTTGTTTTTTCTGAGAGTTCAGATGGGAAGATTTTAGTTGAAGGGATTTGGGGTTTTGGATTAGGTTTAGATTTGGAAGATATAAATAAAGATAAATATTTTTTATCAAAAGAATTGGAAATTCTTGACATAAAAGTCAATGAAAAAAATTTTGCGTTTGTAAGAGATTCCTCGGGGAAGGAGAAAGTCGTGAAACTTAGACCAGAAAGAAGCTCGTTTCAAGCATTGAATACATATGAAATTCAGAGGGTTGCAGATTTGGCTTTGAAGTCTGAATTTTTATTCAAGTTTCCGATTAAACTTCAATTTGCGATAGAAGAAGATGAGATTTTTATTACAAACGTTTTTGATTTGGATATTAAAAAATCAGGAAATGAATCTGAAATTATTAAAAGCAATGTTGAGATAACTCCTCTTTCAGTTTTTACTAAAACAAAAATTGAATTGATTCTTGACGATTTTTTTGATAAAGAGTCTTTGAAAAAAACGAATGTTAAAAAAGCAGGATTGATAAAACTTGAAGGAATTTTCGAGAAAGCAAAAAGGCATAGAGATTATTATTTGAGTTATGAACTTTACAAAGATTATAGAATTATGATTGAAGAAAATCTTAAAGAGGTTATTTCTGTTTTTGATGAAAATTATGTAAGCGTTAACAATTTGCTTTCCGATTCTTTTAAGAGGCTTCAAGGCTCAGGATTTATTAAGGAAGAAAACCCTCGGTTGGGAATTCATGGAATAAGGTATGGGCTGAAGTACCCTGATATGTTAGATGCAGAGATTGGTGCAATAAAGAATTCTCTTGAAGATAAACAAGGGGGGATTTTGGTACCTTTTGTCACAAACATAAATGAATTTAAGGAGTTCAAAGAGATTTTGAAAGCGAGAAATTTTGATAAGAAAGTAGGAGTTATTGTAGATAATCCTTCTTCTATTCAGCTTGTTAAGGAATATTTTAGTTATGGCCTCGATTTGGTTGTGATAGATTTTGATAAAATTATAGAATCTCTCTTGATGGTTGATCTTGAAAATGACAACTTTCCTAAGTTTTTTAATTTAAACAATTCTGCGGTTTTTAATCAGATTGAATATTTGATAAGAGTTTGTAAAAGGAATAATGCTGAGATAAAAGTTAAGTTTAGTAAACTGGACAAAGATGTTTTGGAATTTTTTGTTAAGAAAGAAGTAGATTCATTTTTGGGAGATGTTAAATTTTTTAATGAACTGTCAGAATTTGTAAAAAAGATTGAAGAAGAGGTTATTGATGGGACAGATAGAGAACCAAGAGAGTATGAAGTTAAGAAAGAAATGGAAGAGAGAAATTTGAGTGGAACCTTAGAAGTTAAGAAAGAAATTTCAGAAAAAGAAACAACTCCTCAAGAAGTCAAAGCAGATGAGGAAGAGAAAAAAGAGGTTGTTTCGGAATATAGCGTCGAGGATTTAATTAGCTCTAAGAAAAAGGAAGGGGATTCTCTTGAAAAGGAAAAAGATAATTTAGATAATCAATCTCCAGAGAATGTTGAAGAAAACCTTTCAAATAAATTTTCTGCCGACTCTGAAAAAGAATCTTTAGAAGAATTGGAAGAAGAACACGAGGAAATAAAAGAAGAAGGCGAAATATTTGATTCTGAGATTGAAGATGTGCTCGTTGATGATAAAGATAAAGAGGAGGAAGGAGAAGAAAAAGATAAATCTTTGAGTATTTTTTAATTTAACAAAATTTATAAATATGTTTATCCTTCATGAGTAATGGTAAAAAAGAGTGTGAGTAAAAAAAGTCCTTCTCAAAATAAAAAGCCTTCTTCGGAAGATAAGGTCAATAAAATTTTAGTAGAAAATCTTGTTTCTTTACAAAAGGTTTTGACAAACCTTTCTGTAAAATTTGATTCTCTCACAAAGCGTTTGGATGGTATGATTGATTTATTTGAGGAATCAGCGAAGACAGTCGTTAAGGGAGAAATTAATGCAATGGAAGATTCAAAACATACAAAGAAAGTTTTGGACAAGATGGACAATCTTTTTGAACAAAACAAATTAATTGCCAGAGGTTTGACTTTGTTAAATGAGTCTACTACGGGAGGGCTTTCAGAAGAAATTTCATCCAGTGCCCCAGACAATGTTTCTCAGAAAGGATTTGATGCCTCTCCTTCTGTTCAAAGTTCGCCATATGCAATGCCGTATAGTAATCCTTCTCAACTTCAGAATAATTTAAGAAATCCTTCTTTGAATAATCAAAATAACCAAAATAGAAATATGCAAAATAATTCCCAAAGATTTAGAAGAGATCTTGATTCTGAATCTAATCCCTCTTTTGGAGGTTCTAGTTTTGATGCTCCTGAACCAAGTAAAATGTCTGAAGGAGATAATTCTGATGGAAGCTCTAAGAAAAAGAATATTCCTAGCTCACCTCCTTTCGGAAACTTTTAGACAATGTTAGAGTTTTATCCTGGAGAAACTAAGAAAAGATTTACTCAAAGGTTTATTCGGGAGGTTATTTTAAATACTTCTTCTGCAAATTTTTATTTTTTAGAAGAACTGATTTCTAGAAAAGAAGAGGAACAGAAAAAAAAGAAAGGCGGTTCGCAGAGTAGTGAAGTTATTTCTGAAATTTTAAATCGAGAGGATATTAAGAAAGTTGTTAATGATTATTATAATAAGAGTCCTAGAGAAAGAGTCAGAGAATATTTTAGAGAAACAGGAGATAAAGTTTCTTTTGATGTTGATTTTGAAGAATATGATTCTGCAGGAAAAAAAATTGAAAGGCCAAAATCTAATAATTTAAAAAGAATTGATGTTCGTATGCCTTCTCCTCCGCAAAGAGTTTCTTTTTCTCAGCCTTCGAAGCAAGTCTTGAGAGTTCATGAAGGATCAATTCTTCCTAATAGATTTAAAGATCTTCGTCCAGTTAGAGAAAACCAATTAATAAATCTAGGCAAGCTGAATGTACTTCTTAATGATCCAAATGTTCGGTCTATAGAATGCCCTGGAGCCGGAACAAGTGTTTTTGTTAACGGTTCTATGGGGAGGAAACCCACGAATATTATCTTGTCCAAGGAAGAGGTTGACAATGTTATTCAGACATTTTCTGAAAATGCTAAAATTCCTGTTGAGGAAGGAATCTTTAAGGTAGCTTATGGAGGTCTTGTTTTAACTGCAACAGTTTCTTCTAGCGGGTCAAGTTTTTTAATAAAGAAAATCTAATTTAGTAGTTCTATTTTTTCAAATTTTTGCTGTCTAAACTTTTTTGCTAAATCAATTATAAAATTATTTTTGTCCTCTTGGATTTTTTTATTGAGTTCTTCCGTAGAGGATTTATTGTCATAACTGTATTCTCTCTCATAGTCTGAGATTTTTAGTTTAATTATTATTTTATCCCTATAGCTGCTTTTTGTCGTCGTTATATTTGAAGTTCCCAAAAATTCATTTAATGTTACGATGCTTTGGTTTAGTTCTGGTAATTTTGTTTCGTTTTGCAAAATTATTTCTGTTCCGTTTTCGCTTTGGTTTATTTCATCTAGATTTATCGTTCGATTTTCATTAGCGAGACTTTCGTTGGACGTCGTGTTTTCTTCCGTTAAGTTTTCTTCTACCTCTTCATTAATTATTAATTCTATTGTCGAGATATCTGAATTAGACATATTTACTTTGTTTTTATCAAGAGGTATCTTTATTTCTTTCCCTATGAATTCTTCTCCAAACCCTTTTTCAGTTTCTTTGTAAGAGGTTGTAAAGATTGCTGTGCCATTTGAGATTTCACTTTTTATGGACGAAGAGTTTAATTCTTTTTCTTCAGTTCTTATACTCTCAGAAATTATTTCAATAGATTCTCCTTCATTTAACCTATAAGTAAATTCTTCTCCATATTTTAGTTCTGCCTTAATTATTTCTTCTGTGGTATTTGAAATTGTATTTCCCGTAGGATTTAAGTTGGAAATAAATTTTGTAACGGCTCCAGTAATTCCAGGAGATTGTTCTGTCGAGGTAGTTTCTGTTGTACTGGGTTCAGAAGTTGTATCTTCGGTTGTAGAGGAGATAGTTTCTTCACCCTCAGTATTTGTTTCTTCTGTTGTTGAAGTAGAACTTTCCATGTCTTCAGAGGTTGTTTCTACCGAAGAGCTTTCGGTTGTAGTGTTTTCAGGAGTAGTTTCTTCACCCTCAGTATTTGTTTCTTCTGTTGAGGTATTTTCTTTTTCAGTCTCGGTGCTCCCTGAAGTTGTAGAGATATTTTCTTCGGTTGTTTGAGGTTCTGTTTCATTTCCAGAAAGCGTTTCATTTGTTTCTTCTTGAATAGCTTCTTGAGTGTTGTTTGAAGTTGTTTCATTTGAGTTCGAATCTGAAGATGAGCTTTCTTCTTTAGTTATTTTAAATTCAAAATAAACTGTAGGATAAGTTTCTCTTTCTCCTTCAATTCCAATCCCTTCTCCAGAAGAAGACAAATCCGTTCCTTGATAATAATAATTTCCATTTGTTGTTTCATTAGGAGAAAGTTCTTTTAGAGTGTATTCTTTTTCATTTCCATCTGTAGAAGTTATTTTTATTTTTGAGCTTAAGGGAATTAACTCTCCTTCTAAAAGAGAAAGTTCGAAATTTTCGTTTATCTTTTCTTGAAGATTGAATGTTACATTTCCAGTAGGGTTTAAGTTTAGAAATAGCGCTGAAATTATTGCTAGTGCAACAACAATTAAGGAGGCTATGAGAATATTCTTTTTATTATTTTTTTCTTTTTTGCTTGTGTATTTTTTATAAGCCATATTTAATTAACCAACTCTTTTATTTTAGTTGGTTTTCCTTATATATAAATATTTAGAATTAAAAAATAAAAAATTAAATTAGGTTTTTTATTGCCCGGGAACTTGTGCTTGTTCTTGTGCATCAACTGGTTCCTGGTAAGGAACTAAAACTAGTGTTTGATTTCCAACAGGAACTTGATAAAATCCGTTTTGTTGTATTTGTGTAACCATGTCCTGAATCATGAAGTTATATGTCGCAATCTGTGCTTCAGTTTGTTTTTCCAGGATATAGTTTGTTGTTAAAGGCCTTATTAAAAAGAAATAAGCCATAACAAGAACTAACACCACTACAACTCCAACCAAGATTTTTATCATTCGTTTATATTTCTTGTTTTCGTCGTTTCTCATTTTATTCGGTCATCACCTCCAATAAACTATTTACATCCTGGATATTTATAAAATCTTCGTTGTTAATCTTTAGGCTAATTATATCTCCTTTTTGAAATTCTACTATTCCTTCTGATTGCAAGTCATAATCTGATTGGATTCCTTCTCTATCAAATTGGTTTCTGAATCCAGTCGGCTCTCCGTTTTTGTAAAGAACAATTTCTATTTGGCCTTCTCCTCCAGATATTTCCATGTTTGTTGATATCCCTGTTACACTACCATCCCTCATCATTACATATCCTTTCTCTTCACTTGACATTATTCCTGTTGCAGTGTCTAGGAATCCTGAGCCATTTAAGCTTCTTTTTCCAAAACTTAGAAGCATTTTGTTTGTGTATTTCTCAATCGTTTTTCTAAATTGTTGATCTGACACTGTAATCATAAATAATGGTTTATCTCTTCCTTCAACTTCTAATTCATACATCGCAAGATTTGTATCGTCAATATTCTCCAGCTTTATTTCGTTCTTTTTTTCTTCAAAGTCAACTTGTTTTACATTTTTTATTTCGGATTCGTTTATTCCTTTGTTTTTCTGAATTTCCTTTATGAATGTTTGAAGGTCATCAGAAAGCGTGGTTTCGGCAATAACTCCTCCGGTTAAAACAAGAAGCATTACTAATGGCAGAACTAAAGCTATTTTTTTCATTTTTATTTCTTTTGCTTATTTTATTTAGATAATAATTTATTTAAACCTTTTGCAGAAAGATTCTTTTTTATTTTAGGAGGTAGGAAAATTTATAATCTTCTTTTGTTTCTTTCTTTTATGGAGAAGGAAATTAGTAAGGAGAAACTTGAAAGATATTTTAAGATTACTTCTGAGGCTTTAGAAGCAGTTAAAAAGAATATTTTTTCTAATCGAGATAAAGATGCAAAAGAGATTATTGAAATGGCTGAAAACTATGTTTCAGATGCTAGGCATTTTCAAGAGAGAGGAGATTGGGTTTTGGCTTTTGGAGCGCTGAATTATGCTCATGGTTGGATTGATTCTGGAGTTAGGCTTGGTGTTTTTGATGTGAATGACGAGAGATTGTTTACTGTCAGGTAAGTTTAAATAATTCTTTTACTCATTTTTTGTATTAGAAGGATTTAAAATGAAAAAATTAATTGTTGTGATAAGTCTTGGAGGGAGCTTAATAATTCCGGGGAAAGTTAATTTAGATTATCTTAGGAAATTCAAAGAAGTTCTTTCTAAACTTGAGAGCAAATATAAATTTGTTGTTGTTTGTGGAGGAGGATATCTTGCTAGAGAGTATATTAAAGCAGTAAGTTTGGAGGGAGGGAATTCTGATTTACAATCTTTTGCAGGTATAAATGCCACTAGAGCAAACGCAAGATTTGTATCATATTTTTTCGGAAAAGACCCTCGGTATGGAATTCCTAAGAAATTTAGCACCTTGAAGAAATATTTAAAGAAAAGAGATGTTGTCTTTTGTGGGGCTTTAGAATATAAACCAAATCAAACCTCAGATTCTACTGCAGCAGAAATTGCAAAAAAATTTAATTCAAAGTTTATCAATCTTTCTGATGTTTTAGGCCTCTATGACAAAAATCCTTTGAAGTTTAAAAATGCAAAATTTATTCCAGAAATTAGCTGGGAAGAATTTGATAAAATGGCTGAGAAGGTTGAATTTAAACCAGGGCAACATTTTGTTTTAGATCAAACTGCTTCTAAAATAATCCTTAAAAATAAAATTCCAACTTATTTACTGAAGAATCCAGGAGAAATTAAAAATGTTCTTTCTGGAAAGAAATTTAAGGGGAGTTTAATTCAGGGTTAATCAGAATGGAAAGAAATCTAATAGAATTTGTCAATGAAAAAAATTTTAATAAGCTCAAGGAGAGGGTTAGACTTTTGAAATCGGAAGGGAAAAAGATTGTTTTTTATTCTGGAGATGATGATTTGAATAGAAAGGTTATCGAAAAATTAGATGTTGATTGCTTGTTAATAGAGTATTCGGGAAAAAAAGATTTTATGAAACAAAGAGATTCTGGTTTTAATGAAATTTTTGGGAAAGTAATGGCTAAGAAAGAAATTTGCCTAGGGGTTGATTTTAAAGAGATTTTGGTTTCTAAAAAAAAGGAAGTTATTCTTTCTAAGATAAAGCAGAATATTAGCCTTTGTAAGAGGCTGAAAATTCAAATTCGGTTTTTTAATTTTGGGAATAAGAAAAAGAAAGATTTGAAGTCTCTTGGAATTGTTCTCGGTATGCCCACTTGGATGCTTAAAGAATTAGTTTAATTTTTAGATTAAAGTACAGGCATATTCTGTTTCCCATATCTCGTAATAATCCCCAGACCTCACTCCTGTTGAATCATCGTTAAGTCTCACGTATGCATACCACTCGGGGTTTTCTGGAAGAACATGATCAATAACATATAGGCATCTTGTTTCATCGCTTCCTGGAAAGATTATTCTTAATCCAGTATAGTCAATTCCTGCTCTTTCTAAATCTGGAGAGTCAAAGTATTCTCCTAGGTTGAAAGGCCATATCGAATTTACTGTTCCATTATTTATGACTTCCTCGGCAGTACAATTCCCGTCAACACAGATCTCTCCTAAAGCACAATCTTCGTTTTTTGTACATTCTAGTGGAACAAAACATTCTGCATTGTGACATATTTCTTCTCCAGCACATTCTTCTTTTGTTTGTTCTGTTGTTGAGGACTCGCATGTTCCTTCTGTACAACTATAGTCTACATAATCTTGGACAATCTCTTCTCCTACTGAGGCGCACCTTTCTAGCCCAACCCATCCATCAGTTCCACAATCTGCTTCTACAGTACAATTATTGCTTTCTTCTATACAATTTGCATCTTGGCAGAAAGAATTATCGGTACAATATTCTACTGGCTCAGCGTAAGTTTCCTCGTAGCAAATTCCTTCTTCGCAACTATAATCTTTTTTGTATTGCATTACTTTAGTGTTGTCTCCGTTACAATATTCTGTTCCTTCCATAAATCTGTCTTCTCCACAATCTAAATCAGTTTGACAGCCTTCTTCAGTTGTTTCGTTTATTGTTTCATTTACATTTTCAAATCCAGATTCTACGATTCCTCCTGTTTCTACAGAATATTCTTGTCCAAAAATTATTCCTCCAGTGCCGGAGTAAAGTATTGGAGCGATTGTTATTTTTTCAATTCTTGAAGGCACAATTGCTGTCCCCTCCAAATCCAATACAAAAGTTCTTTTTTCTAATTCCTTGAAATCTCCAGTATCCTGATCAAAGGATAGGGCATTTTTATCGTCTTCTACTATTATTTTTATTCCAGTTACATTTCCTTCCCCCGCGTCTCTCGCAACTTTTACTGTCGCTGTTTCGTTTTCTAAATCCACTTTTGCAGATTCAATTTTTATTCCAGTGGTAATTGTATCTGTTCTTATTTTTGAGCTTTCTTCTAGAACTAAATTTTGTACTACTGCCCAAAGAATTCCTATTAATGCAAGGGCAATTGCCACAATTATGACTGTTATTACAACTTGGGACATACCTCTCTTGTTTTTCATATCTTATTGAAGTTTTTTTATTTTATAAATTGTTCTTTATTTTTGAAAGCAAATGTTTTTTAAAAGATAATTCCTAGGATACTTCATGGATA
>CAYVFP010000012.1:0-12180 GCA_964451055.1 Candidatus Woesearchaeota archaeon | reverse complement strand
AATCCTCCAATCTTGAACTCTGCGATACTTTTCCTTTCAACATGGCTTTTAATTGATCTAGACCATGTATTAAGATATTTCTTGAAAACTGGAAATCTAAATCCAATAAAATTCTTCAAAGTTCATAGAATCTCAAAAGAATCTTGGCAAAAAATCCCAAAAAACCAAAAACCAAAATACAAAAAACCCTATTTTATATTCCATGGAATTGAATTTTTGCTAGCAATTTTCCTTCTAGCCCCAATCTGGAATGTATTTTATTTTGTTTTGATAGGTTCAATATTCCATTTATTTTTAGATTACATAGAAATTGCAATAAAAAAAGAAAACGCATTATTTAAGATTTCAACGATAGCAACAATATTCTACAACAGAGGAAAAATAAAAAGAAAAAACGCTTTCTAATTCTCTAACAAATAAACTAATTATTCTTTAACTCTAAATTCAAGACCTGTTCGCCTAGAGAGTTCACGAGCATCATCTTCTGTAGGGCTTAAATCACTATCTCCATTTCCCCACACATAAATAAATCCATCATCTCCACATTCATATATCCCTGTACTAATCAATTTGTAAAAATCTTCTTTTTCTGTCCATCTCTCATCTTCTTTCGTATCTGGGACAATTCCCAACTCATTTTTTATAAAATTGTAAGACAACTCCCCAAAATAAGGCAATTCATTTTTGTTCCTAAAACGGTTATAAATTTCTCCATCTACTCTAAACCAAACAAACCTATTTTTCTTAGGATTCTCTGTATTGTAATTTGTTTTATTTGTTATTGGTATCTTCTTTCCCATAACTTTTCGCGAGGATGAATCCTTTTATAAAGGTTACGATAATAAGTCGATTACAGAATAAAAACTCAACTTAAAATAAATTCAAGACCAGTCAATTCAGAAATTTTATCTGCATGTTCTTTGTTTGGCCCAATGAGATAATCTCTACTTGCTCCATATAGCCTAACTTTCTTATCATCAATTTTTTCAAAAATTCCAGCCCCAACCATTTCATATCTTTCGCCTTTCTTTTTAGGAATTTCCCTTTCTGATTTAAAACCCATCCCAAATTCATCCATCAAAGTATTCGCCAAAATATCGAAATGATATCTCACATCACTAGGTCGAATAAATCTAAGATATGGTTTGTTATTTACATAAAGCTGAATAAATTTATTACTCTTTGGATTATCTCTCAAATTAATTTCATTAGCTACAGGAATTTCTTTTTCCATAAATTATCTTAATCTTCAACCCTTATAAAATTGATTATAATCCAACACAACATTCCAAAACTATTTAAATCCCAAATCTCTTTTTAAGTTATGCCCGGAAAAGACACTGTATTCGACAGCAAAATAAAGTATAATGGAATCTTCAATTTCAAAGATTTCTATAAATTCTGCCATGATTATATCGAAGAAGAATTACAAATTGGTGATCTCTCAGAATTAGAATATCAAGAAAAAATTTCTGGAATGGCCAAAGAAATAAAAATAAAATGGGAAGGTTCAAGGAAATTTACAGACTATTTCAAATTCACAATAAAAATCGAATTTCATATAATTGCAATGACCGAAGTTGAATTAAATCAAGGGGGGAGAAAAATTAAAACAAACAAAGGAGACTTAAAACTTTCTGTGAAAGGAGTTTATGAAAAAGATTACCAAGGAAACTATGACTCAACAGCCTTCAAGCAATTTCTCAGAGGAGTTTATGAAAAATTCATAATCCCTTCAAGAGTAAAAGAATTTGAGGATAAAATCTCTGGAGCTTGTGACGATTTCTTAGGTCAGGCAAAGGCATGGCTCGATCTTGAGGGAAGAAAATAATTTCCAAAAGACTAAAATAACCTCAACAATACAGAAATGTTTAAATACAAAATAAATCTATCTTTAATATGAGAAAATTATTCGTTTTAATGCTTGCACTTTTAATATTGCCTTCAGTTTTGGCAGTAAATTTAGATATAGACAGAAACTCAGAAAATGAAGTTCTAATTTTAGACTTAAATCAACCAGCCACATTTGAACTAAACGTTACAAACAATGGAGCAACAGACAACTTTTTATTCTATACATTTTTCGGAGGAGGAATAGAGCCAAGGGAAAGAGTCCAAATTAATTCTGGGGAAACAAAATTAGTTGAATTAAAAGTTTCACCTGGAGAAGACCCTACAAAAGGATCTAACAGTGTGGTAGTTTATATCCAAGGAAAAGATTCTTCAGAGGAAGTAATAAAATTGCCTTTAATAGTAACAGACCTAGAAGGTGCATTCAAAGTAGGTTCGGGAGAAATCGATCCCTCCTCAAACACAATGGATTATTACATTGAAAACAAAGTAAATTTTAACTTTGAGGGAGTTGAGGCAGATTTTAGTTCTCCATTCTTCGACCAACAAAGAACTTTCGATTTAGAACCTTACGAAAAGAAAACTTTTACAATCAATTTAAACAAAGAACAATTCAATAAATTAATGGCAGGATTTTACACTTTAACTGCAGACATTTCAGTTTATGGAAATGAAGCAGAGATTGAAGGAAACATAAGATTTGTAGAGAAAGATATCGTTTTAACCGAGAAGAAAGATTATGGACTAATTGTTAATACGAAAGTTATTGAAAAAGAAAACCAAGGAAACCTTGTTGCAGACACTGAAACGACAATAAAGAAAAATATTATCTCCAGACTTTTCACAACACTTTCTCCTGAACCGGAAATCGTGGATCGTGAAGGCTTCGCTGTTTATTACACCTGGCAAAGAGAACTCTCTCCTGGAGAAAAACTAGAAATAACAGTAAAGACAAATTGGCTTCTTCCATTTTTAATAATCTTATTGATTGTGGCAATTGTTGTTCTAACTAAGAAATATTCAAAGAATCACTTAAACCTTAGAAAAAGGGTGTCATTCGTAAAGACAAGGGGCGGAGAATTCGCATTAAAAGTAACAATCATTGCAGAAGCTAAACAATTCATAGAGAATGTAACTCTTTCCGACACACTTCCCCCTTTAGTAAAACTTTACAACAGATTCACAGGTCAAGACCCAGATGAAATAAAGGGAAGAAGACTTAAATGGGAATTAGGAAACCTTGAATCGGGAGAGAGAAGAGTTCTTTCATACATAATTTATTCTAAGGTAGGAGTCTTAGGAAGATTTGCTTTATCATCTACAATAGGAAGATACGAAACTGACGGAAAACAAAAACAAGCTTCATCTAATCGGGCTTTCTTTGTAACTCAGCCTTCAAGAAGAGATGATGAGTTTGATTAATTTTTTTCTTAAATTGCAAAATGTATTCTAAGAAATCTATAGAAAATAAATTTAATATATCTAAATTAAATAATAAAAGAATAGCGACTCCTGACAGGAGGATTAACGCATAAAATAAGATTTAGTTCGTTTAAGCCCGATGTTAAACTCAATTCAGAAAAAGCCTCTAACCATAAATTATTGCACCAATAGCAATTAGTGCTTGCACTATCATCAGTAAAGCATTCATCAATAAGATATGTTTGTCTTTATGCAATATTCCATAAATCAGCCAAGTTACTGATATGCCCGAGAATAAAAACCATGAGAGTGAAGAAACACCGGAAACATCTTTTTCTGTCCACACTCGAAGTAGTTGAGGAATGTTAGTAATCGGTGCAATAACTACAATTACATAGATAAATTTATCATAGAATCTCTTAAACTTTTCAGGATGCGGATAATCTTCATGTTTTTGGTGAATTCTTTTTCTAATATGTTGATGATGCAGCCCTTTTGTTTGATTAACCATATTACTATAAATAATGTTTTTATATAAATTTTACGGGGCTTTTTCTGAACTTTGATTTTTTGCCTTCGGCAAAACTCCTAATAACTTATTGTTAAAAATGCACAATTTTATATACTCTTATTTTCTAAATATTTTATGGGAAGAAAAAAACGAGTCAGAAAGAACAAACAGAGAGGCATGTTTAAGAAGATGATTTCAGGAAAGAAGCCAATGTCTCCAGAGAGAAAGATGGAATTAAAAAAGATTAAAGAAAATCAAAGAGCTGAAAATAAAGAAAATGCCTCAAAGAAATAAATCTATAGAAAATAAATTTAATCTATCTAAGTTATATAACAAATGGGTTGCAACACCTTCTTTTAAAGACAAAAGAATTGTCGGATATGGAGACACTCCAGAAGAAGCATTGTTTTCAGCAAGAGACAAAGGTTACAACGATCCTGTTGCAAGTTATTTTCTAAACCCTAATGAACCTTTTTATTTTAATGCGGTAAATTAAGAGATCTTTATTGGATTGATTAAATTTTTATAGTATTAAGTTGTCGAAGAACTATGGATATCTCTTTACTAAACTCGATTTTGCCTCTACTAGTTGTTTTAATTTTAAGTTTTCTTATGGCCGGAGGAATTATTCTCTTAAGAAAAAATATTTTAAAGGAAACAAGAAAAAACAAAGAAGAAAAATCTAAGAAATTTTACAATAATTTTTCAATCGGCCTAGTTTCTGCTGCATCTTTTTTTATTATTACAAGAATTTTTGAAATTGTCTCAAACCAAATCCCTTCTTTTAATTTCAGTAGTTTTCAATCCATCTTAACTTCTCTTCTTATTTATGCAATAATTATTTCGTTTGGAGTCCTATTTTTAGGGGTATTGGTGCTCTTCCTCATCTGGATTGGAATTAAGTCTCAGTTATAAAAATTTTAAACAACCAAATCTTTAAAAAACCAATTCTCTATTAACTACTAAGATATAATCCCTCCATAGCTCAGCGGTTAGAGCGCCTGGCTGTAGATAATCTAAGGTGGAGAGTCGCTTAAGCGATACCTATGAAACCCTAAAAGCCATGTCTTTCAGGACTGCAAAGCAGACCCCGGGAGATCCCCAGTTCGAATCTGGGTGGGGGGATTTTTTCTTTATACAAATTAAAAAACATTTTTATACCTCTAAAACTTTAATAAAATATGGAATGGGGTGAGAAAGATTCTAAAGACAAATGGCATTTCCCTAAATTGCCTGCAAGACTTCTGTTTTTTATGTCAATAATAGTTTTAATCTTAAGTGTTATTGCAAGTTTTAATCCCGTGGAATTCGATCCAATTTTCTTAATTTTTGGAATATTAAGTTTAATTATTTCTTCCTATCTTTTATGGTTCCAAAAAGAAGAAGATTCAGAAGAAAAAAGAACAAAGAAATCTTTCCTAGGAAAACTTTTCAAAAAGAAAAAAACAGTTTATGAAATCCCAAAAATTTAATTTTATTTAATCTAATTCAACTCCAATCTTATTCATTTCAATTTTAATCCTATTTAAGATTTCTCTAAGATTAGACTTGATTTTTTCTAATTTTTTCTCTTCTGGTTTAATGGTTTCTTCCAGAGAATTAATCTCTAAATTAATTTTTTCCACATCTTTTTCAAGGCGATCTAACTCAATTTTTTCAAATATTATCTCATTAATATCTTTTCTTAAATTATGAATCTCCTTTATTTTTTTAAAAACTTTTTCATTATCTAAATTTGCCTTTTTAATCAATTCATAAAGAATACCCTCTTCAGATTTATTGAATGTTCCAACAAAATCTTCTTTATATTCTTTAATAATTTTCATTTCTTTTTCAAAGATGTGGTAAAAACTTGTCAAAGCCTTAAAGTCAATGAGGCTCTTTAATTCATAAATATCCTTCTCTAATTTCTTTTCTTTAATCTCTTTCTCTTTAATTTTTTTGATTCTTTCGGTGAATTCCTCTGATTTTTTTAATTTTTCAATCTTTTCTTGATTATTTTCTTTCTCTTTTCTTAATCTCATCATCTTTTCTTTATTCAGTTTAATTTTCTCTTCGATTTCAGATTCTAAGTTTTTAAGAGTTTCAAATTGAGAGATATTTTCTTCAAAAAATTTCTTGGTTTCCATCTTATAAATAAGAGTCTTATTTTCTTTAACGAATTCATCAATTTCTTTTGAGAACTTTTTCAAGATCTCCTTTATTTTCCCCATTTCTTTACCAACAATAAGAGTGACTTTTTCATAACTTAGCTTGGAACTCTTCTTGAAATTAGAAAAATGAGATTCAATTTCTTCTAGAATATTTTTAGGGTCTTTAATACCCTCTAATTTCTCTAAGAATTTTTCTAAATAAAGAATATAATTTTTTAGATTTTCTTCCACAATTAACTTAATCTTCTCATCTATTTTTTTATTGTCTAAACTAACTTCTTCAAGAATTAAGATTGCTTCCTTCAATTCCAAAGTAAATTTAGAGATTATCTCTTTGATTTTAAGAAAAAATTCTTTTTCTTTATTATCAATCTCCGATTTATATTTCTTTAACCATTCCTGGAGGTCTTTCTTTGAAACTCTTTCTTTTTCAATTGGTTTCGTAACTTGTTTTTTAAAAATCTTCCAAAATCCCATAATCTTAGAAAGAAAATGCCTATTATAAGATTTGTTGTAGCAAAGATACTTTCTTTTATCAACGATAAACTTTTTTAGAAAAACGTAAAATTTAGAAGCTCGGCGACAAATCCCCAATTTTACAACCTTAAAACTTATTATAAATCTTTATTATTCCTAAAAAGTGATTCACAGCGTCGATAATATATATTCATTAATAGAAGAATTTAAATACCCTTCAAGTTATTAAATTCTATATTAAACGAGGTGTTTATCAATGGATGAAAACGAAACTCAAAGAAGATCAGAAGACACATTTGAGAACGATGACTTCATGGATCTTTTAGACGACGACTAATCTTCAATAGAAATCATTTCTTTTTTGTTATTTTCTTTATCTAGTTCTTCAAACTCGGTAACTATTTCAAATTCTATCTTTTCAATATTAAAATCTCTAACAAAGACATTGGAGGACCAAAGTTTCATTCCTGTTCCAGGCTTTAATCTCTGCACATCATATTCCTTAATTTCCTTGCCATCAACATAAAGCTTCAAAGTACTTTCTTCAGAATCAACAATTCCCACATTTCTTATTGTAAGATTAAAATCCAGAAATCTAGATTTAACGCTCGCATTAATCTCTGCAAATTTAAGGTCAGGCAAAGAAGGATCCTCATAAAGTTCATTTATTTTTGCAGGAATTTCCTCGCCTATAACCTGCGAACATTTACTATATGGATACATAATATTTCTTTTATTTTCAGAATGATTAAATCCTAAAACATGCAAGAGCTCGTGTGTTGCAATTTGTGGATACGCGCAATTAGAATCTCTTATCAAAAGTATCTGTCCACTATAAATTATATTATACTTCCCCGACTGAATGATTCTCGTAGGTCCGCCTTCTCCTGCAATAAATACTCCATTCTCAACAACATTTCTCTCTTGACAAGAAACTTTTATTTCACCATCTTCAGAAGAAACGAAATCCAGAACAGTAAGATTTTCCAAATTGTCAAAGGCATCTCTCATGTCTTCTCTTTTCTTTATTGAACAATTCTCACTTAAAGAGTAAGATATTTCCCTATATGGAAACCTCATATTCTCATAAAACAACATCGAAGAATTTGAGCTATTATCTTCATTAAACTCCACGGATTTGGACCCTCCATCAAAAACCTCTCTAAACTGAATTTGTTCGGGAGGGATAATCCAATAAAAGTTTAGAGTAAGAACTAATAAGAGCAATAAAATAAACAAGAAAGTCAGCCCCTTTTTCATAAATAAATAAACAAATTTCATTTAATAAAACCTTTGAAAGATTGCCGTTTCACTAAAAACTAGTCAGTTATCCTTAAAAACAAGTATTATTTTTTATGAGCTTATGGTAGAGATAAAAGTAAATCATTCATTTTCAGAAGAAGATTTCGACCTTTTAGAAAAATTAGAAAAAAGAAATTTCGATTCGGGAAAACTTCTTGGATTAAAATTTAAAGCAGAAGAGATTTCAAACGAAAAAGAAATCCAAGAATTAATCTCTTATGACCAAGTAAAAAAGAACTTAGCATACAAACTCCCTTATCAGACAAATGGAGCTCTGGAAATATTGAGGGATTTTAACGGCTCAGTTCTTCTTGCGGATGAAGTCGGACTCGGAAAAACAATAACCTCCGGCCTAGTCTTAAAAGAATGTGTTGTAAGAAGATTCGCAAAAAAGATTTTAATTTTAGCCCCTCCTTCACTGGTAACCCAGTGGTATTATGAACTAAAAGAAAAATTTGAACTCGAATTCAAAATAATAGAAAAAGAATCAGATTGGGAGAAATCAGATTATTGTCTTGCTTCAATAGACCGTGTTAAAGTCTTCAATAAAAACTCAAATGAATTCAGGCACAAAAAAGCTCTCGACATTTCATGGGACATGGTGTTGGTAGATGAGGCCCATAAATTGAAAGAGAAAAACACAATTCGTTGGAGATTTGTTGATAGGCTCCAGAAAAAAAGATTTATGCTACTAACTGCAACTCCTTTCCAAAACGACCTCCTTGAGCTCTATAACCTTCTTAATCTACTAAAAAAAGGGCATCTAGGGACAATGAAAGAGTTCAGAAAGAAATTCCTAAACAAGGGAAACAAAAGACACCCTCTGAACCCAAAAGAGCTAAAGGCAAAACTAGACGAATTAATGATTCGAAGAAAACGTTCCGAAACAGGAATTGATTACAAAAAAAGAGTCCCAAAAATCATCCCCGTAACCCAAACCCCAATGGAAAAATATCTCTATAAGGCAACCACCGATTTACTAAAGGAGCAATATTTCTCTGCGACAGGCTCAAAGATTAATGGAAGGTTGATTGTTTTCGCTCTTTTACCAAAGATGACAAGCTCAAGAAAATCTGCGCTAGAATCCTTAAGCAACATAGCCTCAAATGAAAAATACCATCTAAAAACAAGAGAAATAGCAAAAAAAATACTTGAAGATATGAAAAGCATAAAAATAGATTCAAAAATGGAAGAGCTAAAGAACTTAATATCAAAAATCCTAAAGGAAAACCCCTCAGAAAAGATTCTTATTTATACAAAACACCCAACAACTGTAGAATACATGCAAGAAGAACTTGCAGAGTTCAATCTGAACATAACAGACTTCAAAGGGGGTTTAACCCGTGAAGAAAAAGCTGAAAGGATAAACAAGTTCAGAAAAGATTCTCAAATTTTAA
This sequence comes from Candidatus Woesearchaeota archaeon, assembly GCA_964451055.1. Taxonomy (GTDB): domain Archaea; phylum Nanobdellota; class Nanobdellia; order Pacearchaeales; family GW2011-AR1; genus GW2011-AR1. Next base: position 3,067 of record CAYVFP010000012.1, on the reverse strand, counting down.
TTTGCACTGATGCTGGTGCAGAAGGGTTAAATCTTCAATTTTGCAAGGTTCTTATAAACTACGACCTTCCCTGGAATCCCATGTCTGTAGAACAAAGAATTGGAAGACTTGATCGTATTGGCCAAAAACACGACATGCAAATTTATTCTCTTGCGATAAAAGACACAATGGAAGAATACGTCGTTGATTTAATAATAAACAAAATGTGTTGCGTTGGTCTTGTAATCGGAGAGCTTCCAATAATCCTTTTTAATTTAGGCTTAGATTCAGAAAGCAAATACGGAAAAAATAAAATTGAAGAAAAATTATTGTTCTCTTTTGTTAATTCAAAAAATAACCTTGAAATTTTTGCGAAGGACGTTTCAGAAATTTCAAAACTAATAGAAATAGGAATGGAAGAATATGAATCAAGCAAAGATTCCACAACAGACCTCTTAGATAAAAATAAAACCGGAGAGAACTGCAAATGTCCGATGAAATAAAAGAATTCATTGTTAATTTTTTCAAGGACTTAGACTCAGAAATACAAGACAGAGGAAATTACATAGAAATAAATAAAGTTCCCTTCAGCTTTCAAAAATTTTACGGAAAGAATTGCCCTTACTATTTTTGTTTCAAAAAATCTGCTATTTCTGGTTCAAATGAAATAGAATTTATCGAAAAAGGAAATTATCTTCTAAAATCAATAAGATCATTCTTAGACAATTCAGCAAAAAACACTCTTCTAAAAATAAACCTAGAAGATAATTTTAGCCCCTCAAAATTTATCTCTAAAATTAAATTCTTAAATTCAACCCCAAGTGTTTCAAACTTTAGAAAAAGCTATTCTTTTTTTATGAGGTTTATATTCCATAACTCTTTCCAATATCTAAACAAAAAAGAAAAAATAATAGAAGAAATATTCGTTCATAATAAGGAAATTGTTAAAGGAGATTTAAATGAATACAAGCTAGAAGAAGGAAATCCAAAAGAAGTTTCTATTCCAGATATAAAAGAAGACTACCTCCTTGCAAAAAAAGAACTAAATGAAAGGATAAACCCTAAAATTAATTCAATTTCTAAACTCTTAGAGAGACATCTAGAAAAAGAGATAGACCGAATCGAAAAACACACTGAAAAAGAAATTACTGAATTAAAATTAAATATAAAAAAGAACGAAGAAAAAATAGAATCTCTGAAAAAACAAAATGAAAATACTGAAAGACATGAAAAAATACTGAAGAATCTTCAAAGAGAAATAAAGAACACAGATTTTGAAAAAGAAAAAGAACACCAAATCTCCATAGAAAAAAGTAGAACCTCTCTAAACATAAACTCAAAACTTTTTAACACAACAATAATTTACTACCCGATTTACCTAAAAAAAATAGAAATACAAAATGAATTTTCCAAAGCCTCAACAACTTTTGAATTTGATCCCTTAATGCACATAACTTCAGACATAAAATGTTCAACCTGTGAAAAACCTTCAGAGGAAATAGCTTTATGTTTTAACGGCCATATCTCATGCAAAGAATGTGTTTTAGAATGTCAAGCTTGCAACAAAATATTTTGCAAATCTTGCTTAAAGAAAAAATGCGAACTATGCGGGAAGTCAATATGCAACAATTGTTCAGAAAGATGCTCTAAATGTGGAAAAATAGTATGTAAAAGCCATACAAAAAAAGATTCCTCAACAGGAAAAACGTTCTGTTCGAATTGTCTGAAAAGATGTGAGAGGTGTTCTGAATTTAAATTCCCCGATTGTTTCATAAAAAGTAAAAAAACAAATGTAAAAATCTGCCAATCTTGCTATCAAAAAGAAGTCAAAGAAATCACCTCAAAATCAATTTTCAAATCTTAAAAAATAAAACAAAAAATAAAAATAGGGGATTAATTAATCCTCTTCGTCATCTTCTAAATCTTCGTCATCTTCGAGATCTTCTTCATCTTCAATCTCTTCTTCGAAGTCTTCTTCATATTCGTCTTCAGGCATTTTAAAACCTCCATTTAATTCATAATCCCCTATTTTCAGGATTTTTAAAGATTTCTAATAACTAAAAAGTTCAATTTGTCCTTAGAAAATTTTTTAAATAGAAATTTTGCCTAATTTGTCAATTTCTTCCTCGTCCTTCTCAGAATAAGCTTTCCAGATCTTTACTGCAAGATCTCTATCTTCTACTTTTTCATAAATCACAGTTGGTCCAGGAATCTTTTTATTAAAATAAATTTCCCACTCTAACTTCTTATTTAATTTCTTAATGATGTCATTTTCTTTCTCATTCCTTCCTGCAAAAATTATTCCTCTTGAATCGGAAATAAACATCCTCGCAAATTTAATTAGAGAGATTAACTCAAAATTTAAATCATTATTCTCTGGAAAATGTTCAAACAAGGCATTCAATTTTTTTCCAAAAAACTTATCGCAAAGCAAACACCCTCCGGCTGCAGTAGGATAATTAATTTTATATTTTGCTGCAAGTTTTTCCTGGACTTCTCTTCTTCTTCCAACAACTCCCAACAAGTCCTCTCGATTAACAATTCCCTCTTTTTCATATACGGTTTCGGGAAGAGCCTTTGCACTTAATGGCCTTAAAATCTTATTTACAAGTCCTGCTTTATCATCGTCAAAAATCAGTGCCCTCTTGATTTGACTCATCGGCCTCTGTCCCAAAACTTCTCCCGAAGCAAGCACATCAAAGTTTTTATCTGAAGAGCTTTCAAAATAATCCTTCGCCAAGTTGAAAATAAAAACTTTACAGTCCTTACAAGGATTCACTGCAGTCCCAGTTCCATACTTAGGATTCCGAACAAAATCAATATACTCCTGAAACAATTTTCCTTTTTGAGCATTTAAAATCTTTAAAGAATATCCCTGCTCTTCTGCAAATTTTTTAACAGAATCAGGATTCTTTTTTATCGAATCAAAAGGCAATTTAACATAAAACAATTCAACATCAAATCCAAGCTCCTCTAGAAATTTTGCACTTACTCTGCTATCTAATCCTCCTGAAAACATCAACAAAACTTTTTTCTTTTCCTTGACCATAAAAATAAACTAAAAATTTAACTTAATAATCTTTCTAAT
>CAYVFP010000011.1:0-12659 GCA_964451055.1 Candidatus Woesearchaeota archaeon | reverse complement strand
TTATCCCATCACAACCAACAAAGGTTTAAGCCTAGCAACTTTTTTACTAATTCCCAAATCATCAACCACATCAACAACTTCAGAGGAATCTTTGTAAACTTCTGGAGATTCTTCAGCAATTGATTTATCAGAACCTGCTCTAACTAAAATATTCTTCTTCTCCAAATCTTTTTTTATCTTCGCTCCATCAATATTTTTAATAGCTTTAGACCGAGACAAAACTCTTCCAGCACCATGCGCAGTAGAACCAAAACTTAATTCCATAGATTTTTTTCCACCAACTAAAACATAAGAACTTGTCCCCATCGAACCCGGAATTAAAACAGGCTGCCCCTCAAAACTCCTAGTAGCTCCTTTTCTATGTAAACAAACTTTTTTCTTTTTTCCATTAACAATGTGTTCTTCAATCTTTGCTATATTATGAGCAACATCATACAAAACATCAATTTTAACTTTATCCTTCCTCCCCGAAAAAAACTCTTCAAATACTTCTTTAACCCAATGAGAAATAACATGCCTATTACAAAAACCATAATTAGCAGCACAAGCCATGGCTGAAAAATAATCTTTACCTAAAGAACTTTTTATTGGCGCATTGATTAATTGTCTGTCTGGAAGATTCTCAAAACCAAATTCTTTTTCCATCTTAGAAATATAATCCGAGGCAACCTGATGTCCAAACCCTCTAGAACCAGTATGAATCATAACAACAACCTGATCTTTAGAAAGCCCAAATTCTTTTGCAATCTTAGAATCAAATATCTCCTCAACAACTTGCACATCTACAAAATGATTTCCTGCTCCCAATGTTCCAATCTGCCCAACCCCTCTTTGAAAAGCTCTTTTTGAAACTTTAGAAAAATCCGCTCCCTTAATGCAACCATTTTCCTCAATATTTTTCAAATCTTTTTTAGAACCATAACCTTTTTCAACTAAAAACTCAACTCCTTTCTCAACCATCTCTCCAAATTCACGACCCTTAATCTTGAACCTGCTTCCTCTCCCAACTCCCGAAGGAATTTTTTCATATAATCTTTCCACTAATTTTCTATTCATTTCAACATCTTTTTTCTTAAGATTAGTTTTCAAAACTCTAACTCCGCAATTAATATCAAATCCAACCCCTCCCGGAGAAATAATCCCTTTATCCAAATCAAAAGCAGCAACTCCTCCAATACTAAACCCATAACCTTGATGCGCATCAGGCATCACAATCGACGCATTCAAAATTCCTGGAAGCTTTGCAACATTTTTTACTTGTTCCAGGCTATTATCTTCTTTTATTTTATTCAACAACTTTTCAGAAGCATAAACTATTCCCGGAACATTCATCCCTTCTTCAACAGGAATTTCATAAACATTTTTTTTAATTTTATTTATCTTCATTTTAATAAAAACCTTGTATCTATTCTATTTCAACAATATTTTTATATTTATTCATTCTAACTTTTTCATGAAAAAGCAGAAATCAGATAAAAGATTAATTGAAGAATCTAAGGAATTTAGCAAATTAGTCAAAATAGCAAGAACTTCTGCAATGGCCAAATCCTCTCTAAAATTAAAAGAATACAATCGAGTAATATCATTGCCCTCAGAACAATATTTTCAAGTAATTGCCGCTGCAGACGCCTTAGATCTTTTTGGCCAAACAGCAATCGGAAAAAGAATTTATGAAACAAACAGATTAAACTTCTATCATTCAAGATATCCTAATTCTAAACCAAACTAAACATCCACAACAACCTGCGAAACCCATTCCCCTTTTTCTTTCTTAACAAACATTTCATTGTATGTTATTGCCTTCGCATCTAAATGAAAATCATAATTCTCAACATCCAGAAAAATAAGCTCTCCTTCTAATCTATAATTTTTTTCATCAACTTTCAAATTTTCAACTTTGTAAAAGACCATCCCTTTAGACTCAATTAGAAATATAATTTCCTCAAGAAATTTTTTGATTAACCCCTCCAGACTTTCAGATTTTAATTTTATTACCTTTTTCTTTTTCTTTAAATCCAAAGAATTTTTATCCGCAATAGAATCAATTAAAGCACTTCCAGAATTTTCAAAAAGCTCTTTCAAGTTTTTCCCGTAAGCTCTAAATTTAACATCTGCAGTATGCTCTAAAAATTCAAATTTCTTCATAGAATAAATATTACTTTTTCCTTCTTAAATTATTTGTTAATTACGATAACAAAACAAACTAAGTTTTTTTGGATCAAATTCATTTAAATTTGAAGTTATTATCACGGATCTAGAAAAAATTTCTCTTTCAGGATAATCATTGAGATCGCATTCCGAACTAGCCCCACATATCTTCGCAGAACATTCTATTCTATCAGAGAAAGTTTCATCAAGATAATTTTTTACGCTAGCTGGAAAACCACTATCATTCAATTCATATTCTGAAGATGAAGTGTCTAAAGCCAAAATATCATTTCTCATTGTTTCATTTTTTTGAACAGAACTTAGGAAAGCGGACTCTTTAATCAAAACACTAGAAGTTTCTTGTGCTTCATATTTTTCATTATTAACTATCAAAAGCATAACCGAAATCAACATCACCACTGCAATAAATGCTTCCAGAACCTTTATCCACCCTCTTTTATTTTTAGGAACAACCTTTGGAATTACCATACTTTTAAAATCACCTCTCCAATTTTTTCATTTCCATTTTTATCAAGATATTCTACTTGGATTGTCTTTGCAAAAATATTTGCATTTATATCTGCGTTTTCATTTCCTATCTGAGTAGAATTGCTGTAAACAAAAAGAACATTGAATTCATCAGAATCGGAGATACTCATCTCTTCTTTAGTTTTTGAATAATTGTTCTCATACCTTTCAATCAAATCTAATACAAGAGTATCTCTCACAATTTCTCTTTGGATATGACTATAGACTTTTGCATTATCGCAAGTTTCTGCACTGCTTGTCTGGCTTCTTTCAAAAGCATAATCTGAAAAATATATTTCAAACATGTTCTCAGTTCCAGCATTTTTATCTATGTAAATAACATTTGAAGATTTATGACTACTTGCCTCCTCTTTTGAAGAATCCATCCCAATAAAACTTTTTCCTGCAAGGCCCAAACTAGATGCATCTAAAGAAAGACAATTCTCAACTTCAACATCATCGTTAATTAAAACTATTTCAACCTGTTCTGTAATGTTGTTGAGCACATTCTTTTCCAAAACCCCCATAGAGTATAATTTAGAATCATCTATATTTACTGAAGGAGAAATTATTGTAAAAATAAAAAGAATAGAAAAAATAAAAATTGTAAAAGACATAACGATTCCAACCTGAGAACCTTTCTTATTCATAGAATCCATTTTATCCAATGATTATGTTTGCAACAGTGGAAATCAAGTAAGATATTACCATCAGAGCAAAAGAATGTTTAATTCCTGCCTTTATAGTTCCTTCAGACAATTTACCAATAGTCAGTCCGGTGAAGAATCCCTGAACTAATATCAAATACAAGAAAGCATCCGAAATCTGCCTTTGCTCAATATCTGACGAAGGCTTTGAGAAGTTAAGCCCAAGACCAACGTCTCCAATATCCCCTATTCCAGAAACCATTGGTATAATCTGGAATTGCATGACTAAAATTATCACAATAAATATTATGAAGATGATATATCCCTGAACAACCAAGGTGGATATTGCAGCCATTCTTTCTTTTTTCAATTTATCTACAAGACTAACTGCCTCTGCAACAGCCTCAAGAATCTCCCCAATATCTCCTCCAGCCCTTTCTGCCTGCCCAATTAAAGTCAAAGATCTAGAAATTGCTTTATTGTTTATATCTCTAGATAAAATTTTAAGTGCCTGATTTAAAGGTATTCCCAAGGAAATTTGATTTGCAAGTTTTTTAACATGAGGACTCAAAACTCCATAATCCTTATTTGCAATATTAATTATACTTTTACTAATAGGAGTACCTGTCTTAACACTTTCAACAAGATTTCTAGAAAATTCCAAGAACATTTCTTCCTTTTCCTTAGAAATCCTTGTTTCATTAATCATTCTAAAAATAAAGGGTAAAGCAGTAATAATCAACCCAATTCCAAGAAAAAGAGGAAATGAAGTGTCGCTAGCTAAAATTTTTGCAACAATCACAATTAGCAATCCTAAGCCTAATCCCGAAAAATCTGATTTTTTAAATTGAATTTCTGTCATTATACTACCTTCCTTTTAAGATTCAAGAAAGACAAGAATCCTATATTTACTACTGTAACCGCCACAATAATTATCAAGGTTATCGTTCCAACACTAGCGCTCATTCCCAATCCGCTTATTTTCATAATCATAAGTAAAAGCATTAATATCATCGGTGCAGCGATAACAACACTAATATAAATATCCATGAAAGTCTCCGCAGCCTTGTTCGCTTTATCCTTGGTAAGCTTATACTCGAACAACAAAGTCTCACTTCTCTTTTCGAAGAACTTAGGCAGATCTCCTCCCGAAGTAATTGTTGTAGCAAGACCATTTAATAATTCTGAGAGCTTTTTACTAGGACTATTTTTAGCAGTATTTTTCAAAGCACTAACCATATCATATCCATAAAGGTGAACCTCATTAATCATCTTCGTGAATTCTTTTTGCAATGTAGGGTATTCTCCAGTAGAAGCAATAATCTCAAAAATCTTTATCGGACTAATTAAAGAACCTGCAATCGCAGACATATGAATCGTTGCAAAAGGAAGCTCTAGTTCAATCAATTGTTCAAGCGACCTCCTCTCCATTCTAGGATAAATATACATCATAAAAAAAGTTCCTATCGGGACCAAAAATAATATCCAAACAACTTTCAAAAACCTAATATCTAAAGTTTCAGGAGCACGAGAAATTAAAGGAAGAGTAGATGAAATATTAAAAAATAGGAAAAATAAAAATACGAAAGCACCAACGATTGCGGAAATCACTGTTGTAAATAAGATAACAGAAATATATCCCAATGGAGTAAAGTTAAGGTTTGCTTTAATCAAATCTCTCTCAAGAACCTGAAATGATTTTTTTCCTAAGAGATCTCTAGACAACTTAGAAAAAGTTTTATATGCAATTTTTGAATATTCTGATTTCTCTTGGATTTTTTTCTTTTTTTCTTCGGCCTCTTTATTTTCTTTATCGGTTTTGTGGATTCTTCTAATCGCCACATTTTCTAACTCACTTGGCATCAAATCTTCCTTAGTAAATAATTTTCCCCCTTTGGTTCCAAAGAATTTTTCTTTTTCTACCTCGGCTTCAGAATAGGCTCCTCTTTTATGGATGTTTTCCAATCCTTCTTTGAATTTAGAATTCAAATCATTTATCTTGGAACTTAAATCTTTTATTTTAGTTAGAACAAGATTCTTTTCTTCAGTCGAATTCACAGAGACAATATTTTTTATCAAAACCCCTCTTTCAAAGATATATTTCTTTTCTTTATCAAGAACTTTTCTTAAAGTATATATCTTTTGTTTCAAGAAACTCATTTAAGATTCTCCTCGATTCTTTTTAATTTTTCAATCATTGCAAATCTTTTTTCTTCAAAATTCTTTTTTTGTTTTTTCTCAAGAGCCTTTTCCAAATGGTCAAAATCTTTCTCTACATCAGAAATAGTTTTCTCCAATTCTTCTTGCTTTTCCATCTTAAAATTTTAAACATCCTCGAAACTTCTTTTAATTTATGTTGAATTGCTGCAAAATTTTTGCGGGCTTTTTGTAATATTCATTAATAACATTGTAAACCTCATGGAATCCAAACACTTTCTTTTGGTACATTTTATACAATAATTCTGATCTTCTTCTAAATTCGGTAATAATCTCATCTGGCGAAACTCCATATCTCTTAGAAATTTTAGCAAAAAGCTTACTCTCTCTTTTGAAATAAAACCTGTCTTGCATAGAATTCCACATAAAAGGAGTATTTGTAGTTGGAACTCCATCCGGATCCACGTTAACAACCTCAACAATTTCCCTCAATTTTCTCGTTTCTTTGTTCTTAACAATAGCATGAGTCATGACACAGATACTATCAAGAACATTCAATAGAGTAGGAGAAAGTTCAATTGGAGGTGTCTCTAATCTTTTAATTACAGTTTCCATAGAATCTGCGTGAACTGTACTAATTGAAGAATGTCCCGAAGCCATACCTTGGAATAAAACGGATGCTTCTTTACCTCTAACCTCTCCAACAATCACATAATCAGGATTCTGTCTAAATGAAGCTCTAAGCAATAAATGCAAATCAATCTCTCCAACTCCTCCAACACCCGTTGCATTTCTAGAAACGCTAGGTAGCCAGTTTTCCCTCGGCAAATTAAGCTCACGAGTATCCTCAATACTAACAACTCTAGATTCTGGAGGAATGAAAAATGCAATTGCATTAAGTAAAGTTGTTTTACCCGAAGCAGTTCCCCCAACGATTAAAAGGTTCATCTTATATTCAATCAACAACCAAAAATAAGCAAGCATTTCAGGACTTAGTGTCCCAAATCCAATTAACTGCGTCGGTGTCCAAGGAGTCTTTGTGAACTTACGAATTGTAAAAGTAGGGCCTTTACTAGTAATGTCTTTGGTATAAGTCGCATTTACTCTGGAACCATCCGGTAAACTACCATCCAAGATTGGCTGCGCATAAGAAATATATTTTCCACATCTCTGCGCTAATTTTTCAACAAAACTTTCAAGCTTTATTGGGTCGGGAAATACTAAATTAGTCTTTAAATTCCTAAAAACTCTATGGACAATATACACTGGACTGTTAGCTCCATTACACTCAATATCCTCTACAAAATAATCTCTCAATAAAGGTTCAGTCTCATTAAAACCAATAAAATCCCTACATAAATAATAATAAATTTTCTTATAACTTTCATAACTCATTTCCATTCCAAGCTCAACAGCGAGGATTTTAAGCCTCTGGTCAATATAGTCAAAGAGAGAAGTCTCTTCTTTGTTTAATATTGTGCTAAAATTAATCATGTTCCTCATCGCACGAAGAATTTGGTCTTTATGCCTTTTTTCTTGTTCATCTAAAATAGGTTCTTCAATCTCATAAATAAGTTCATATTCCTTCGAATCCCAATAAATATGCGCATATGCAAAAGGTGCGATAAGGCAATATCTTACATCAATCTGACTTTTATCTTTAAACTTAGGCATAGGAGGAATTCTAGGAGTAAAATCAATCGCAACCTGAGGATAAGTTAATATTTTTGATCTTTCTGACATTTTAAGCTACAAGGAAATCAATATTTTCCGGATTACCTCCTTTATTTGAAATATATAATTCATAATAAGTCGGAGACTTTGAAATAAGTTTAGAGTCTTCATTTCCGTTGTAAGTTATGTTATAAAGTCCCGAATAATCTCTAGCAGCCTTAACCTGGTATTGAGTTCCATATTCTGTTGTTGTAATATTTATATTTCCTTCCTCATAACTTTCTCCAGGTTCACTAAACATATATCTCCCAGTTATTTCAAAAATAATTTTGTCTTCTGAAGAATTAATATAGAAAGACCCTTTTTTAACACCCATTTCTATTTTTCTTTTGTTTCCAATTCCTTCCTCACTAACTTCCAAGATTGTAGCATCAATTTCTTTCAGGGCTTTAATAGACTGTTCAATAATTGTTTTATCTTGCAATTCCTCAATCTTTGGTTTTGCAAAGGACAGCACTAGCCCAATCATTACAAATGCAATTAATGTATATGTTACTGTCTCTATCCAAACTTGTGCTTTTTTTTTCATCATCTCTTTTTACTACGACTCTTTTTATCTTTAAATATCTATTGACTGCAAGTGACAACATTATATGTTTCATCTGAAACATCGCAACCTTTTCCCTCAACAATTGGCGCAACCGCTATGTAACTAGGAAAAAAGTCAACTTCATTGAGGAAATATCTTTTTCCAGACTCGGGGCCAGGGATTTTATATGGGTCTCCGGTGATATTATTCAATTTAAAACTTTCACTATATGTCCCATTCTCTTCATTAAGAACAATAATCATTCCGTCTAAATCAACATCTTTTTGCGAAATCGAAATCACCATTGTATTGTTGCTAGAATTATAACAAGTGTATTGATAATTAAATTCAACTTTTCCCAAGACATCATAACATCTTTTTGATTCATCCAGCCTGTCTTCCGCAAAAGGCTTCACAATTCCAAGAACAATTGTAACCATTGCAACAGCAATTCCAATCAAAACCACCGTTGCAACAACAGGCGAAAGACCCTTTTTATTTCTTGAAATTTTTTTTAAAATCATTTTATTAAACTTTAACAATTAAGTTCCTCCTTCAACCCGCTTTTTCCACACAAAACAAATCTCGTTGTTGCCTCTTCGTCTTGGAATCGAATCGGAATTACTTCAAGATTAAAATATTCTAAGCTATCATTTAAATCAAAAACATAGAATTTTTCAGAATTCGGTTTCATATCTTCTGTCCCATTATATGAATAGAGGATATAATTTCCAATATCACTAATTGCTTCTGGACCATCCCCTATTTCTTTATTTAGATATTGAGTAAGATCATGTGTTGCTGTTTCTTGGTCTTCAGCAGTAGAGGCCATAATTAACATTCCCTCTATGTTGAATTTTCCATTGTTTTTAACTGTAAGATTAAGTTGATTATTAGAACATGTCTGAGATTTTAACATTAAACTAGTTCCACTTGGGCAATCCACATTGTCTGAAGGAACATATGTCTTTAGATAATTGAAAACCATAACTGCCATAACCACTCCCAAAGTCACCAAAAGAATGTATCCTACCATGGCACTAACAGCCTTTTTATTTCTAATTATGTACGACAATATATCCACCTCCTGCTTCTTCGTAATGAATTAGATAATAAAAACTTTGCCCTTTTTTTATTTCAAAGGAATTTTCAACCTCTCCCACTTTTATTCCAAAGTTATTGACGCTATTGTACTCTCTCGGACCAAAACTTTGACCAGAATCCACATTCAAATTAGTATAACTTCCAGAATCGATACTAACAGAAATATTCTCCTCAGTTGCCTTAAATCCTTTAAGGAAAAGATTAGATTGAGTCCCGTAAATGAAAAATGAATTTTTATTTTCTCCCGCCTTTTCCATATAGACTTGAGAAAGATTTTCTAGAACTTGCCTAGCAGCAGAATCGCTTAGTTCATTGTATGCAATGTATTCCATAGTATTTTGTTTTTCAATTTCAATTTCTTTTTTCATTTCATAAACATTAATCCCTTTTTCCTTTACAGCAAAATTATGCGTAGAAGCAAATGCAATAAATAATGAAACCAAAATTATAATCGTTATCAAATAGAATTGACCTCTCTTACACCTCTTATTTATCATATTTAAAATAGAAAATTGATGTTTATTAATTTGACGTTTTGTTTTCTAAAAAACCCATGATTATAATTCGGAGTTTCTTACGAATTTCCATCGAAGTGCAAAAAAGAAATTCTGGTTGCAGGAATCAAAAACCCGCAGGTGGTTTTTAGTGTAGACATGAGCGGACAGCTTAGGAAAACCAAGAAAGCTACCCTCGGTTTTTCTCGGTTCTGCGACCCGCTAAGCATCTAAATAAATGTTTAAGGCTGCTCGGATTCCTCCGCCTGACCTGGTTCGCATCTACAAGATCAAAGCGGACAAAACGTCAACGTCCAACCGAAGACTTTCAAGACCTTCCATCACACTCCGCTCGTAGTCTGCCTAAAGCCCGTTTGCACATGAGCAGGGGGCTAACCTGCCGACCTAGTCTACAAGAATTAAGGGGATTTGTGGTTATTTAAATTTGTTGGTTACCAAAAATCAGCATTCATAACACACTTATTCTTAGACTTTAATAATTTAGAAATAAACTTATCCTTTCCTTCATAATAAATCATATCTCCGTCGTGGTCTTCAATTAATTCTTCTTCTGGATTTTTGTAAAGAAATTTTTTTATTCCTTTCTTTTTTATTTTGTATCCCACTTTCTCAAAGAAAGCGATGTTGTGCCTTCCAGTAAAAGCAACCCCTGTCTTTCCCAATTTTTTTAATTGAAGAATTCTTGCACAATTCAAAAGTCTGCCATACCCTTTTCCCTTTTCAATTGCCATACCCCTTCCAATCCCTAAAATTTCATATTTCTTTTTATCCAGCATAATTTTAACAGGCTTCATCATTCCAAATGCAACAATCTTTTCAGAGTCTTTAACAAAAATAAATTCTCCTTTAGAATCTTCTTTTCTGAAATTGTTTTTAGAACCTTTTCCCCAAAGCCCCGTTCTAGATTTATTCATCAATGAAATTTCTCTTGGAGTTAATTGTTTTGCTTTTTTAGAAATAATTTCTATTTTCATCTTCTTTTTTATTCAATAGTTTTTGTTTAATTTAAATCTTTTGAAAAAATAAAAAAAGACTTTCTATTCATATTTTGCATAGAAAGTCAAAATTGTGGGAGATTCTTTTCCCTTGTCTTTGAAAACTTCAACTTCCCATCCTGCAGGCTCATATCTTCTACAAATTTCTTCTATAACATACATTCCTTGAACGCCTGCATCATATCTGATAGGTTCTCTTGGAACAGTTGCATTTGCTTCTAGATAAGAATTGATTTCTTTTTCAAGCTTTCCTATTTTTTCTTTTCTTTCCTTTTCCTTTCTTTCAAATAATCCCTTTGCATTTACTGGATTTCCAATCCCTTCTTTTTCATGATTCTCTTCTCCAGGGGTTCTTGAAAATTTTGAATGTTGTCCTGTTGCCATTTTGTTTTTCTCCTTGTTTATTTTGTTTTAATCGCCTAAGGCGATTATTTTTTACTTGTTAGTAGTAAGATTATTTAGTATAATAAAACTTATTATTAATATTTTTAACAAAACGCAATATTTATAAAATTATAATGCATTAAGTAAATATGGAAGAAATTAAGTTAGATTTGAAAGATAAAAAGATTTTGTCAGTTATAGAAACTGAGGGTAGGCTTAGTTATGCAGAAATTGCCAAGAAAGTTGGACTCTCAAAACAGGTTGTAAAATATAGGATGGATTTACTTTCTGGACAAAACATAATCCAAGAACATTATGCAATAATTAATGATTCAAAACTCGGGCGAGAAATTTATCAGATTTATGTTCAATTAAGTGCTTTGTCTGAACAAGATGAAATTAAATTAGAAAAAGAATTAAAAAAACATCCTGAAATTTTGAGTTACTTTTCTTCTTTAGGAAAATGGGATTTTGTTTTTGGCTTGGCTGTAAAAAATTCTTTTGAATTACATGACATTGTTCAAAAAATCTTGAAACCAATAAATTCTAAAGTCAGAAAAAAGGCAATAACTTCACAAATTGAATATAGTTATTTGCCAACAAAAAATTTCTCTGAACTTGGAAAAAAGAGTTCTTATATTTCTCAAAATAAAAAAGAAAAATTTGATGAACTTGATTTAGAGATTATTGAAGAATTGCTTTCTCGTGGCAGAGTTACATTGGTTGAACTTTCAGAGAAATTGCATATGAGTCCAAACGGAATTAAAGAAAGAATTAGAAATTTAGAAAAGAAAAAGATTATTGTAGGATACAAAACAAAAATTAATTACGAAAAATTAGAGTTTATTCATGCACATTTTTTTCTTTGGATAAATAATTATTCTCCTGAATTTTATAAAAAATTAAATTTATTCCTTATGGAGGATGGCCGTGCTGAGAGTTTATCGAGATTTCTTGGATATTCGGATCTAGAATTTAGATGCAATGCAAAATCAATAGGAGATTTGTATCAATTGAAGAAAAAATTAAAGAACGAATTTAAAAATGAAATAAACTCAATAGAAATATTATTCGTTGTTAGGAGTGGTATGAGTCATTTGAAAAAATAATTCCCCAACTATCCCAATAAACTAATTCATTCTCCTATAAAACATTTTAATTCTCCCCTCCCGCGTTCCCCAAAACAACAAAACTTAAAACTTTTCTTTCTATGTAATTTTATGAATAATCAAAGGGCTGCTATTTTCATTGATGGAAGCAATTTTTATCATAATTTAAGAAGATATAATATAAAAATAAAGTTTGAAGACATAATCAAGAAGATTGAAACAAAAAGAAAAATTGTAGAGATTTTTTATTACACGGCTCTTTTAGATAAAGCAATAGATGAGACAAAATACAAAGAACACAAAAGATTCTTAGGGAAAATAAAGAAAATCCCAAATTTCAAAATTGTTATTTGTAATTTAAGAAAAATTATTTTACCTGACGGCTCTGTTGATTTTGTAATAAAAGGCGATGATGTTTATTTAGCAACAGATTTAATTAAAGGTTCTTATGAGAATTTATACGATGTAGCAATAATTGTTTCAGGAGATGCTGACTTTATTCCAGCAATAAACTTAGTAAGAAAAAATGGCAAAAAAGTAATCAATGCCTTTTTTCCAAAAAGTTCTTCATATCAATTAAGAAATTGTTGTGATGGATCTATAAACCTAAGAAAAGCATTAAATAAAAAGTAGTCCCAATATGGCGAACCATACGGGACAGTTATTAGAATTATTACCTTTCTAAACTTTAAAAATTATTCGGTTTTCTGGTTTTTCCTTTCTCATTACTTATAAAATTGGATTTTCATTAATCACCAACTCTCCCAAAACACCAATTTATTCTCATCATCACGAATAAAAACCGAATC
>CAYVFP010000010.1:3970-12676 GCA_964451055.1 Candidatus Woesearchaeota archaeon | reverse complement strand
AAATTAATAAGAACAATTTTATATTCTCCTCTGTAACCACAATCAATTACTCCTCCCATTGTTTTGATTCCTTTGGACGAAATTCCAGATTTATCCCAAATTAGAGAAACGTATCCTCTTGGTAGTTCAATAGAAATTCCAGTTCCAATTACTGCACGATGTTTTGGTTTTAAAACCAAATTTTCAATAGAAAACAAATCCATTCCAGCATCTCCTTCATGGGCATACTTTGGAATTATTGCATCAGAGTTTAATTTTTTAATTTTTATTTTCATTCTTAAAAAAATAAATTTTGTTTTTTATTTATTATTGTCCTAGAGAATGTTTTTGTCGAATTAAGAGAACTTTCTTTAAGCTCCACAGCCCCCTCTTTTCTCAGAGCAGTTGGTACACTCATAACAACTAGGTCCAGTTTGTTTCATAATACTTCCGCAACTACAAAGAACTCCTCTTTCATTATTCTTTTTATTCTTCTTCCCATTCATTTCCTCAAGGATTAATTCATCTCCAGACTTCTCAACAAAGCCTCCAGTCTCAGAATCACTTAATACATGATCAACATTCCATTCATCGATTTTTTCTCTTGCATATGCTCTAAATGCCCCATTCTCGGCACCTCTAAGGTTTCTAGGATTAACGCTTGTAGGGTCATTTGCTATTTCTTTGTCTCCTAAGTATTCTAGCCTCATAAGTTTAGCAGCAAAGTCCAAAGGAGAGCTTGCAGTCTTAATATACTCGTGACCATAAACTAATCCATTTGGTTCAAAAGATTGGCCTTCCCACCCAGATAACACATCATCAAGGTGAACTCCTCTTTTTAATGCCTTTGAGGCTTGAATGCCGTGAGTCTCTAACAAGGCCTTCATCGTTGATCCAGCCTTATAGCTTAAGAATGTTATCTGCCCAGGCCTACCATCGTCATATTCTCCTGTAATTATATGCAATGGAGTTCCATTGATTTCTACTTCCCACTCTTTAGCATTTCTTCTGGGCTTTAAATCTTCTTTTTCTCCTCTAATCAACTTTTTATTTTCTTTTCCTCCAAAACTTAATGCACTAATTGGCTTACTATCGTTTCTAAAAACTGTGATTCCCTTTAATCCTAATTTATATCCCTCAACATAACAATCATAAACATCTTTTACTGTCGCGGAACTTGGTAGATTAATTGTCTTAGAGATTGCACCAGATACAAAGGGTTGTGCAGCAGACATAATCTTCAGGTGACCGTCAATGTCAATACTCCCTTCTCCTTTTGCATTACCAAATGCAGTATCAAAGATAGCGTAATGAGAGGGATTAACATGAGGAGCATCAACCATAGTATTTCTTTTACCAACATGATTAGATATATCCTTAATTTGTAATTCGCTGTAGCCCAACTTCTCTAAAGCAATCTTCACATCCTTGTTCGCTATCGTAACATTTCCTCCTCCCGCCAAGTTCTTTGTTATGCTTAAAGACATTGCAGGCTCAATTCCCGTTGTGCTACATCCCATCAAATATGAAATCGTCCCGGTAGGAGCAATAACAGTTGCTTGCGCATTTGCAAACCCTTTAGACTCTCCCTTATTCACAACATTTTCCCAAGAAGAGTAAGCAGAATCTTTTAGATTTTTATCCCCAACTTCTTCCCAGAGTATATTATCTAGATTTTTCTTATGTTTTTTCATAACCTCTATCATCGGCTCTCTATTAAATTCAAAATGCACAAATGGTTCAACTTTCTCAGCAATTTCTGAAGAAGTTTCGTATACAGAGCCGGTCATCAAAGCAGTAATTGCTCCAGTAATAGCCCTTCCCTTTTCAGAATCATAAGGAATTCCTTTTCTCATTAAATAGGATCCTAAATCAGCATACCCTCCACCAATCGTCGCAAACTCTGGGCTAATCATTGCAATTTCTTTAACAGGATAAGAAGCAGCTTTATTTGCAATATTCTGGGCGATAGTAAAGATTTTATTTGTTTTTTTAAAGGACTCAACATCAAAACTTCCATCTTCTTTCATAAATGCAGTTAATCTGCTAGAGAACAAGCTACAAGATGTATCATTATTAAAAGCATATTCTCCACAAGGATTGGTAGACTTTTGCATTCCAGAGTTTTTCGCAGTATGCATTTCTTGTATCATTCCATCGTATTGCACAGCAGGATCACCAATTCTCCAACTACCAAAAGAGATTTCCTTTAGCATTCTATCTGCTGAAACCTTTCCTGCAGGTTTCCCATCGTTAACATTATATAATTCAATTTTTCCTCCTTTATTTAGAGAATCAAAAAAATCGTCATTCAATCTTACAGAGAGATTTGTATTTTGGAAAGCTACAGTATTATAGGCCTCTCCATCCATACCTCCACTAAATCCCGCTTCCATCAATGTTTTGGCTTTTTTGTCCTCATTAACCTTGAATCTAATAAACTCCATAATTTCTGGGTGGTTATAGTCATTAACCAACATTCTTGCAGCTCTCCTTGTTTTTCCCCCAGATTTTATAGACCCTGCGGTTTTATCATAAATAACTTCAAAACTAATAAGTCCAGAAGCTTTTCCTCCTCCAGAAAGTTTCTCTCCGTTTGCCCTTATAACACTCGCATTATGACCATTCCCAGAACCAGAGCTAAATATTCCTATTTCATCAACCACTTGTTGTGCAAGGCTCTCTAAATCATCTCTTGGACCCCTGATAAAACATGCATGCAATTGAGGGTGCACATATTCTCCATTTTGAACTCTTTTCACCTCTCCAGTCTCTGGATCTTTATAATAATTAATTCCAGAACTTCCTTCTATTTCATACGTATTATATATTCCCGCATTAAACTGAGTGGGAGAATTAAATGCAGCTATTCCATTAGCTTGAAGATAATTCAACTCATCTCTAAATATTTCTCGATCTTCTTCTGTTTTAAAATAACCTAGTTTCCATCCTTCATCCGTAAAGAAATCTGTAACTCTTTTGTTTAGGTGTTTTACAGAATTTTCGTGATCTAGACCAATCTTGCTCTTTAGTTTCTCCTTCCATTCTTCTTTATCAGGATTAAAAAAATATTTCTGTGCAACAATTTGGGCAGAAGTATCATCCATCCAAATAGGTATTTCCGCATTTTTAAGTTCAAAAATCTTTTGACACGTATTGAAATCATTTATCACAAGGTCTTTTCTTTTATATTCAACAGAACTAAATGGATCTTTTCCTTCTTCCGTGAAATATCTTTCAACAGTTAAGCCTTCTTTTTCTTTTTTCTCTTGATGGTAGACCCTCCCCAAATCCAATCTATCAAAATATTCTTTCCCTCTAAAATTATACTTTTTAATGTCTTTAGATTTAACTGCTTCTTCTAATTTGCCCACTTCAAGGAGGCTTTTCTGCTGTCCAATTAGCAATGAAGCGTCTTCAGTAGGAATATGCCTTATTTTATCATAGGAATTAAGGACCATTGGAGAATATTTTCCTTCTCCCTTAATATCCGTTTTTTCATAAATCGCCTCTGTCATCTTACTTTCTATCCTCCACCCTTTTTAACTTTTTATCTACTCCAACAACCATTTTATAGTTCTTTTAACTCCTTTTTGAAATCTTTAATATCTTTGAAATCTCTGTAGACTGAGGCAAACCGGACATACGCAACCTCGTCAATTTTTTTCACTTTCTTCATTATGATTTCTCCAATTTTTTCTGTTTTAATCTCTTTTTTTACTTTTTTTCTTATTTGTTCTTCAACCTCTCGGGCAATTTTTTCAATTTTCTCGTGCGAAATGGGCCTTTTTTCAAATGCTCTCTCTAAACCATGAATGATTTTTTCACGATCAAACCTTTGCCTTGATTTGTCTCTTTTAACAACATAGATATCTTCTTTAGCTATTTTTTCATAAGTTGTGAATCTTCTTTTACATTTCAAACATTCACGCCTACGCCGAATTCCTTCAGGCGAAACTCTTTTGTTTGTTACTTTTGATTTATCGTGCGAACAAAATGGACATTCCATGTTCAAGTTAATATACAATATGTTGTACTCTGATAATATCCTTATTACTACCAGTAGTACCTTTACAATTTTCTTCTATTTAAAGATTAATTACCACCAAAAAGTTTATCCTCTATTTAACCCGGAAAAGTTTAAAAACTTCTCAACACTTTATAAAACATGATTCCAGCATTAGAAAATTTTTCTCAAGACATAGGAATGAGCCTAGGCCTTTTTGGATTAATTATTGCCTGGACAGTATTCTGGAAGTTGGTTGGAATGTGGTATTCAGCTAGGAATAAACAGCCAATATGGTTTGTTGCAATTGCGATTTTCAATACAATTGGAATACTCCCAATATTGTATGTTTTTATCTTCCGGAATCTAAAAGAAGAAAATACTTCTTCAACTAAAAAATCTCAAAAGAATAAGCCTTCAAAAAAGAAAACTGTTCAGAGGAAATTATCAAAGAAGAAAAATTCTAAGAAAAAAACAAAGAAAAAGAGTACTTCTAAGAAAAGCAAGTAATTACACAAAAATAACAACTTTTTTAAACAACTACTTTCTTCGAAACATTGGTGTTGAATATGGAAAATAAAACAAAAAATTACGATACAAACACTTTTGAAAAAACATCGAGCGCAGTAAAAAAGAATCTAAGTTTTTTAAATAATTTAGAAATGCTAGAAGAAGCCACAAAAGGATATTGTAATTATTATGATTCAGAAGGAAAGAAGCTTTTTCTAGGAAACCTCATTGAAATAAGAGGAGAATTTGACGCAGGTTCAAAAATCTTCTCTGAAAAATATTCTTTATCCGAAGAAGGTAAAGGTGAACCCTATTTTTTTGTAGGATTTGACAAAGGAAGCGAATTTAAAGAGTGTGTGCTTTATGACAAGCCTCAATTTTATTTAGAGTCAAATAAGAATCCAGTTCCCTTAAAAAAAGGAGAGGAATTAAACTTTCCAAATTCCAGAATAAAAAAGTGTCTAGAAAATTTATCAAGAAATCCTTTAGTTCCCTCAGACAAAAGATTCATCAACGGAAATTCTAAAAACTAAACTTTCCAATTATTTCTAATTAAAATGAAAAAACAAAAACCAGAATTGCTAGCTCCAGTAGGAGGCTTTCCTCAGCTTATGGCAGCGATAGAAGCAAGAGCAGATGCAGTCTATTTTGGACTAAAAGAATTTTCTATGAGACAAAACGCAAAGAATTTTCAGATTAAAGACTTAGAAAAAATAAACAAACTTTGCAATAAAAATAAAATAAAAAAATATATTACATTAAATATAGTAATTTACGATGAGGAATTATTAAAACTGGAAAAAGTTTTCAAAAAGATTAAAGGAAAAATAGATGCGATAATTTGCTGGGATATGTCTGTAATCCGTCTTGCAAAAAAATACAAAATACCTTTCCATATTTCAACTCAGGCTTCAATATCTAACATAGAAACTGCAAAATTTTACAAATCTCTTGGAGCAGAAAGAATTGTTTTAGCAAGAGAATTAAACTTAGATCAAATAAAAAAAATTGCAAAAATAATGCCTGTAGAAATTTTTGTCCATGGAGCAATGTGCGTAGCCGTTTCCGGAAGATGTTTTATGTCTCAAGAACTTTTTGGTCGTTCAGCAAACAGAGGGATGTGCACACAAGTCTGCAGAAGAACCTACAAAGTTTCTGACAATGAAGGACGGGAATTAAAAATAAACAGAGGAACAGTCATGTCAGCAAAAGATCTTTGTGCATTGCCTTTTCTTAACAAACTAAAAGATGCGGGAATTATCTCTTTTAAGATTGAAGGAAGAAACCGTGACGCTCGTTATGTGAAGACCGTTGTCCAAGAGTACCGAAAAGCAATTGACAAAAAACTCTCAAAAGAAGAAATAAAAGATTCAATTGAAGAACTAAAAAAAGTTTATACAAAAGGTTTCTCCTCTGGATTCTATCTTGGAACACCAACCAACGATGATTTCTCAGATGTGGAAAACTCTAATGCAACAACAAGAAAAGAATTTGTCGGTTTAGTAAATCATTACTATTCAAAAGCAGGAGTTGGAGAAATTATTATTCAGTCAGGAACATTAAACGTAGGAGATGAGATAGCAATAATCGGGAACACTACTGGAATAAAAAGTCTAAATATTGAGAGTATAGAAATAAACAAAAAGAAAATCTCTAAAGCAAAAAAAGGACAAGAAGTTGGAATTAAAATTCCAAAAGGAACAAGAGTCAGAAAAAATGACGAAGTCTACAAAATAGTTAAGAATGAATAATTTCTTAGTTATATAAAATTCCTCCAAGATAATAAAAATTTAAATCTAATAACTTCTCTTAAACTAATATAAAAAAATAAAATCAAATTCTCTTTCAAGAAAATAAAAATAAATAAAAAAATAAAAAAGCAAAGTTAAACCTTAGATTTCTTTAACAGTCTGAGTTTGACATAAAACCTCAGCACCATTATCATTATAGAAGAATGGTATTAATTCAATCTGCGTAATCTCATCTCCTGCGATTGCAGCATCGTCATTTACAAGATCGAATGTTTCTGTAGAAGTCTCGAAAGGTTCTAGAAGAGTAGGATCTGATTCCCCTCCAAAGTAAAGTACTCCAGTGTTTCCGTCCTCAGAGTAGAAAACAACTTTTGTTCCAACACCATCAGACATTCCTGTAGAAGTTCTCTTAAGAGTTAGATTAGTCTCTGAAGTTGCATTAGTAGGGCTCAACTTACTAACAGTAACTTCTATATCTAAACATTGCTGAGAATTTGAGATATCATCCTTACTATCATCTAAAAGGCCTTTCACAACACTCCAGATGATTCCTATAGCAACAAGTACCAAAAGAATAATTATGAGGGTTGTAACAATTGTAGATAAACCTTTATTATTTTTCATGTTTTCACCTCCTTTCAACTCTCTCCATTTTGGATATTTTATATAAATATTAAAATTCCCTAATATAAAAAGGTTGCCCCGAGAGACATTCTATTCTGTTTTATTAAACTCATCCAACAACCTAAAGAAATCTTTTAAATCAAGAGTCTTATCTACTTCAGACAATCCAATATGTTCTGCCATTTTCCAAAACGCTTCAGGCCTGTACCCTCTTTTTTTCAAAGATTGTATCGTCGGTAATTTTGGATCGTCCCACCCAGAATATTTTCCTTCTTCAACCCCTTTGGTAATTTCGCTTGCAGAGAGTCTTAAGCCTTTGAGATGTAATCTTCCTAAAAATGCCGTCCAAGGATATTTTTTCCCAAAAACTTCAAAAATCATTTTTTGTCTTTCAGCATTGTCTCTATGTTCCTTTGCACGGATTATGTGTGTCATTTCCATTTCAATATCATCAACTGAAACAGAAAGATTCATCAAAGGCCAAACTCTGAACTTTTTTCCTTGACGGGGATGCTCTGTCAAATTAATTCTCGCTAATGGAAAATCTCTCATTGCAGGATTTTTATGATTCATATCAGACTTGAACCTTAAAACGACTTCTCCTTCAGAAAACCCTTTTCCCGATTTATCCAACATTTTCTCCCACTCTTGAATATTTTGCTCAACGCTCTTATTTCTACAAGAACATTCTTTTTTGTTTCTTGCAAGCTCTCTAAAATTATCTCCTGAACATCTACAGACATATGCTTTTCCTTTCTCAATCAAACTAACCGCGTAACCATAATATAAATCCATTCTATCTGATTGAACGATAAATTCCGCATTATTTTCAAATAACCATTTAGAATCTTCCTCCAATAAATTAATTGCAGGAGCGTAAATGTTCTCTGGATTAGTATCTTCAACTCTAACTATAAATTTCCCTCCATATTTTTTATAATAGACGTAAGATTTACTCGCAGTCATAGCATGACCAATATGCATGGATCCCGACGGACTTGGTGCAAATCTCATAACAACTCCCTTTTTAGGAACATCTGGCAATTCTGGCAATCCTTCTCTGGATTCACGTTCAGAAACAATTTCTTTCAAAACTTCAAATTCTTTTACCTGCTCTTCAATACTCAGGCCAGAAATCTCTTTTACAACTTTTTGAATTTCAGGCATAACTTCTTTAACTCGAGATTTATCTAAACCCTCGTTAAACAATGCAGAAACAACCGCTCCAGGATTAGCCTTTCCAGAATGTGCAATCGCATTCTTCAAGGCATAAGCTCTAATTTTTTTGTCTTGGTCTTTTATCATTTTACTTTAAAAGATAGTTGAAATCATACTTATTAAAGTATTTCTCTTTTTTCTCATTTAATTTATTGTATATTATCGAAACTCCAACAACCTTTCCTCCTGACTTTTCAATTAATTTTATTGCAGCTTTCGCGCTCTCCCCAGTTTCAAAAACATCATCTACAATAAGTATCTTTTCTCCTTTATTTATTTGCATCTTTCCGATTTCTAGACTCTTTTTATCTCCAGAATAATCAACAAACGACTGCCCATAAAGTAGCTTTTTTGGGATTTTTCTACCTCCCTTAAAGATTGGAGAAAAAGGAATCTTCATTTTATATGCAACAATTGATGCATAAAAAAACCCCTTTGCCTCTAAAGAAACAATTTTATCTATTTTCTTTTCCTTAAAGGGTTCAATTAATTTTGAAATTATTTTTTTATATAATTTAACATTCATCGGAATTAAATGAGCACTATTCTCGCGCATCTCTTTTTTTAATTCTTCTTTAAAATCCATAAAACCAGATAGAAATCTAACTTTATTAATTT
>CAYVFP010000010.1:0-3870 GCA_964451055.1 Candidatus Woesearchaeota archaeon | reverse complement strand
CTTGAACCAATTTACTTTTTCATTCTCGACTTAATGAACGACTTCGGAATAAAAGTTGAAAAACTAGTTGACAATTTTTCTTCTTCTCCAGGTTCAGGACATTTCTCGGAATTAGGGCAAAAAAAATCAATCATGCAACAAAATGCAACAAAAGTAATGGGTGACATAAACACTGTACTAAGAAGCATTCTAAATTTAATTTACGATTTAAGGGATTTCAGAATAAGGTTGCAATCTTACGAAGATTTGAAAGACAAAAACCAAAAGGATCAAGCACTTCTTTCATTAAAACAAATCTGGATGGACAAAGTAGATATCCAAAAGGGAAATTCTTCAATCAAATCTATGGCCATGAGTCAAGCAGGTTTTGTAACTTTAATCGATGCTTTCCTGGCAGCTAAAACCGTAGAAGATGTAGATAAATTAGATCTAAACCAAATAGTAAAACGTATCTTAAAACCAAGACTCCATGAATTTAATGTTTGGTTAAAAGAATCAGAATCAGAATTAAGGAAAAGATATGAAATGGAAAAGACATATCTAAAAAGCCAAGTAGCAAGCCTAAAAACATACACAAGATGGGCAAGACCTTATTTGATTGCGGCACAAAAATTACAAGAAGAATCAGACAGCAAAGACCCTTCTTTAGTAACCGTCTTCAATACTCTAATGCTAGAACTAACTCTTCTGGGAAGAAGAGAATACAGTCCAGACCTTCCAAAAGGAGCAAAAACAACAAGAAAATATTATGAATGTATTCTAGTAGATTTTTATTTCAGAGGAATACCTCAAAGAGTTCAAGGTCAACAACATTTTGCATTCGGAGGCCGTGCAGAAGTTACATTCAGAGGCTATGTCTTAAACGAAGATGAATTGGCAAAGTTCGACGCTGAAATGAAAGATTCAGATTTAAACCTTGGACTAAGAATGATTGAAGGAATAACTGAAGACTCTCTTGGACAATTAAAAGAAGATTTAAAATATTTTATTGGAGAAGATGCAATGTTTGAAGACGAAGAGAGGAAGGAAAAACCCTCAAGCCCAAAAGATACATCTAATCCTTTTGTAGCCTTAATTGGAGGATACAATAAAAAAGATAACCCAAAAAGCAAAGACAAAAAAGAAGAGGACCCAAAAACAAAAAAAATCTCTAAGGATTCTTGGACAGAGAAAACATTTGTTCGTTCTCCCGCTGCAGAAGCAGTTTCAGAAACAACTTGGACATTATTTGATATTTACAAGAAAGGCCATGGAATGGCTAGTTGGTAAAGATGAAGCTAACAAAAAAAGAATTCGAGGCATTACATTTAATCGAATTTATGAATTACAATAATCCAGAACTTCTCTCAAAAGAAATGAAGATTTCCAATGAAGAAGCAGAAAATATTCTTTACAGTCTAAGAAATAAAATTCTTATAACAATCGAAGAAAGAGAAAATGAAATTTATGGTTCACAATTAACTAATCTTGGAAAAGAAATCTGGAATTCTCCGGAATGGGAAGAATACAAAATTGAGCTGGGTTATTAATCCTCTAAATACCCTCCTTTCTGTAAGTTCCATAATTTGAAATACTCTCCTTTTTTTCTAATCAACTGATCATGTTTTCCTTCTTCTACAATCTTTCCTTCTTTCAAAACAACAATTCTATCCGCACTCATTATTGTTGATAGCCTGTGAGCAATTACAATTGAGGTTCTTCCTTCAAGAAGCTTCATAAGATCTTTTTGAATCTCATGTTCAGTCTCCGAATCCAAAGCAGATGTTGCCTCATCTAAAACAAGAATCTTCTTATCTGCCAAAATTGCCCGAGCAATTGAAACTCTCTGTTTTTCTCCTCCAGATAATTTAACTCCTCTTTCTCCGACAATTGTATTTTCTTTATCTGGGAGAGTCTTAACAATTTTATCAAGCTGTGCAAATTTCATCGCTTTCAAAACCTCTTGTCTTGAAGCATTTGGCCTCGCAAATCTTATGTTATTAAAAATAGTGTCATCAAAAAGAATTGGTTCTTGGGGAACTAAACCAGTAGAACTTCTTAGAGATTCTTGCTTAAAATTTCTTATATCTTTACCATCAATTTTTATTAATCCCTCATCTACATCATAAAGCCTATTAAGTAGCTTTACTATTGTAGTTTTTCCAGAACCAGAATGTCCTACTAATGCAACCTTTTCATTAGGTTTTATTTTAAGATTAAAATTTCTAAATAAGTTTCTCTCTTTTTTGAATCCAAAAGAAATATTTTCAAACTCAATTTCTCCTTTTTTTATTATAAGATTTTTAGCCCCAGGCCTATCTTTAATTTCATTTTCTTCCTGCGAGTATTGGAAAAGATCTTCCAAATCCCCCATAGATCTATAGAAGTTTCTTATTCCCCACATCAATCTAAAAAGATTTCCAGAAATCATTCCATATAGGCTATAGATAAATACTACTGTTCCAAGAGTCATATCTCCAGAAAGAAAGTTTGCAAAAGGGAAATATAGCATTGCAATTAATCCCAGCCCAATTATTAATTGTTGCCCTAGATTCATCTTAGAATAGGTATCCCAATAAACACTACTAGTATTTCTAGATTTTTTTAAGAACCCTTTAAATTTAGAAAGAATTCTTTTTTCCGCCCCAAAGGATTTTATTGATTCTACGTTGGTTAACATATCTGCAATGAAACCATTCTCTGCATCTCTTGCTTTATTCCAGTGAACATGTAATTTCTTTTGTTTATTTTGTAAATAAAGACTAAATCCTACAAATGAAAAAACGACTGCGGCCAAAGCAATAGCCGGCTCAATAGAGAATATAGCAATCGAACCGAATATAAATATAAATTGAATTACGATTGGACCTGCCTGAAAAACAAAGACATCTGTCAAACTTTCAATAGCATTAGACCCTCTACTAAGTCTTGAGATTAATTTTCCAGATTTGTGATTTGAATGAAACCTATGTGAGAGTCTTATTATATGGTCGAAATATTTTTTCTTCAGATCATAAATTAATCTTGGCTCAATAATTGCAACTAGATGCATACTTGTCCATTGTGCAATACTTCTTAGCACTACAATCCCAAAATAAATTAACGCGACCAATAAAATTATTTTAATAAGAGCACTTTGGAAAATTGTCCCGGCTACAAATTTCTCAGCACTATCAATCAACCATTTGTAAAGGTATTTATCTGAAACAAATAAAAGCTCTACGATGATAACAGTAAAAATCATAAAGAAGTAAATTTTTTTATGATTAGAAACTATCTTCCAATATTCTTTCAAATTTCTTTTAAAATGTATTTTTTTATCCAAATCTTTCATCCCTCAAAAAGACCACAATTACTTATAAAATTTCCTTAAAGAAAAGATTAAATATCTGATTCTCTTCAGTATTTTATGGTAGAAAAGAAATCAATGCCGGAAGTCAAGAAACCAGCAGGGCCTATTAAAGAAAATAAAGAACTTGAAGAAGAAATAAACAAAAGCTCTGCAGAAAAACCAGATTTAGAAGAATCTCTAGAAGAAGATAACGAAGAAGAAAAACCCGAAGAAGAATTATCTAAAGCAGAAATGAATGCACTAATAGAAGAATTCACAACAAAACAAAATCAAAGATTTCTTCAGTTTTTAAGAGACAGAACAAATTCCACAAACTCTGAACTAACAAATTCTATGTTGTTAAAAACCCTTGAATCTCAAGTCGAAGATTCTCCAAAACCCTCAAGAAACGAAGACGACGATAAAGATAAATTAGATTATATGAAGTACGAAAACCCTGAAAATTCAAAATATCAAGGTTATTCTCCCCAACAAGTTCAAAGATTAGACGATCCTGAATTCCAAAACAAATCTTCTGCAGAGAAAGTTTTGGAAGAACA
>CAYVFP010000009.1:9686-13953 GCA_964451055.1 Candidatus Woesearchaeota archaeon | reverse complement strand
AATTAAGAATAGGTTTATTTTTTATGCAAGGAGGTTTTGATTTTTAATTCATTGCAAGTATAATGCAAAATATAATATCTAGATTGCAACACATGTGATTAAATGCAATAATACTTTTAAATAAAATCTAATTTGACTTAATATGGTGATTGCTAAATCTCTCAGGGGGGTAATTGCTTCTTTTTCAATTCATAGTTATAGCTATAACAAAAAAAATGTTATAACAAACTTGCGTAGCAAGGGATTTTTAATAGAATTGAAAGGAGGTTATAAAATATGAAAAAAATATTATTAAGCATTTTAATGCTTGGTGTATTGTTAGCTAGTTTTGGGGTTGTTAGTGCGTTGGATCCTTTTCCAAGTACAAACCAAGATAATAAATTTGGAACTACAAATTCTGGGAATCCGAATATAGATGGAAACATCGGACCCCATGTAAATCTAATTTCTGCAGATAATGGAGAAATAACCATCGAATTTGTTATGCCTCAAAATTATGATGCAATCTTTGAAGTAAGAATTGATGATAACGATTCTGGGACGACTCCCCATGATGGTGCAAGTTACCCTTGGCTAGATAATAATGAATACTACTATGAACCCAAAGTAGTAGTAAATGGAGGAAGCGAGACCCATACTTATTCTGCCAACCAGAAAGTAGAAATTAGGAATGCTGCTGGTGCAGAAAGTGATTGGTACTTTGATTGGGTTACTTTTAGCCTACCTTGCGAAGTGGTTGTTGATGAACCTTCAGAAGATTGGTATAACGATTCTGTAGATGTTGAATGGCATTATACTGGAGATTGTTCTATCCAAGATCAGGAAGTATGGAGAAATAACAATGAAATGGGAGACCTAATTGAAGAATTAGGAGATGACTATAGCAGAAGTTACCTTTGGGAAAGTTCTAGTTCTTTGTTTGAAGAGTCTTACTCCATGAATGTTTGTATTTACTCCGACCAATTTGAAGAACCTGGA
Source organism: Candidatus Woesearchaeota archaeon (assembly GCA_964451055.1). Taxonomy (GTDB): domain Archaea; phylum Nanobdellota; class Nanobdellia; order Pacearchaeales; family GW2011-AR1; genus GW2011-AR1. The sequence goes on along the minus strand of CAYVFP010000009.1, from coordinate 12,975 downwards.
CAAGTAAAAGGTTGTTCTGAAGAATTCGGAATTGATATGACTGCTCCAGAAGCTGGTTACAAAATCTTCGAAGGACCAAATGTAAGTTGTGAATCTGAAGAAGAATGTGATTGGTACATTAATCAATCCTCGAGGATTCAAATTACCTGTGATGACCAGGGAGAAGTCCAATCAGGAGGAACTTACGAAAAATATTGGAGATATTCTCTTGACGGAGGAGAAACTTGGGAAAATAATTGGCAGGACTATGGAAGTACTCCTTTCAGTTTCCCAGAAGATTCTGAGCACACTTTAGAATATTATTGTGTGGACGAAGCTGGAAATCCTTCAGACACTGAATCTGCGGTTATTATCGTAGATAGTGTTGCTCCAAATATAACTAGAACCGTTTCAGAGCCTAAATTAGCTCCTGAATGTGAGGGAGAAGATTGTATGGAATACTTTAACACAGAAACAGAAATTTGTGTTTCTGCGGAAGATCCAGAACCACATCCGGTTGGACTTGAAAGTTTAACTTGTGATTGGTGGTATGGAGAAACAAATAATTCTAATACAAATCATCACGGAAACTTTACTCTTCAGAGTGGAGAATGTTTCAATTACACTGAAGATTCTTGGCACACTTTAGAGTGTTATGCTACAGATAGTTTAGGTAATTATAACGAAGAACAATGGTTTGATGTTGTAGACGCTAAAGCTCCGGAAACAGACCTTTACTTTGAAGGACCATATTATTCAAATAATGATGGTGTTCAATGGATTGATACTGTTTCAAGAGTTAACTTAACTGCTTCGGATGTTCAACCACATCCTGTAGGACATGTTGATACATACTATAGAGTTGAGCAAGTTGCTGATGAATACTGTTGGGGAGACTGGGATAACTGGTCTATGACTTCAAAAGATTCAGAAGGCTGGATGACTTATTCAGAACCTTTCGGGGTTCCAGAATCATGTCATGTGATTGAGTACTACTCAGTTGATGGTTTAGATAATTCTGAATCTGTAGAACATGAATTTGTATTCTCTGATCATACAGCTCCAGAAGTAGATTACAGTGTAGGAGAACCCTCTTACAATTGTGATAGTCCTTTCGTAAGTTGCGAAGAAAACTGGGATTGGAAGATTACTATGAACACAAGCGTTACACTAAGTTGCGAAGATACTGGAGCTCACCCTTCGGGAATTGACGAGCTTAGATATAGAGTTATTTGGGATGGAGACGTTGAAAGTTCAACATGGTATAATACCTCAAGTTCTGAGGTGACTTTCACCTTTGATGAACCATCTGAACATGTTGTTGAATATTCTTGTGTGGATAATGTCAACAAATCTTCTGGAATTGAATCCGTAACTTTCAAAGTAGATGGTCATGCATTTGACTTAGATTTTGGAAACAAATGGAGTTTAGTTTCGATTCCTTTCGGTCTATTGGTTGACGATATAGATGAGATCTTTGGAGACAAAGAAGAAACTATTGAAGGAATTTGGTCTTATGATGAATCTGGATGGCATGTTTATGCTCCAGAAGGGCCAAAAGAATTTACTCAAATGGAACCAGGACAAGGTTATTGGGTTAAAACTACAGACCCTTTAACTGTGACTCTGGGAGTAGGAGAATTGCCTGCAACATCTTTGCCAGAAAAAACTGTTTACTCTGGATGGAATCTTGTAGGACACTACGGACTGTCTCCTAAGGCAGCAGAATGTGTATTTGATGGAATTCCTCTTGGAGAATACCCTTCGATAAAAGGATATGACTCTTCGGCAATGGATTTCTATTGGTTAGACTACGAAAATGACAATACAGAGCCTGGAAAAGGATACTGGTTGGCAGTAAAAGGAGAAACTGGAAAAAGTTACCCCTATATGTCTAGCCCATGCCCAGCAAATAGTTAGGGAGAAAACATAGATCCAATTTATTTTTTATTTTTTATTTTTTTTATTTTTTAATTGAAAATCCATCTTGTTGAATAAAGCATTTGATTAAAAATATGTTACACAATACAATAATACTTTTAAACAGAATGAGATTGGATATAATATGAAGAAGTTATTTTTATTTGCATTGGCAATTTTTATGGTTGGATTTGCTTTAGCAACACCTCCTGAACCGATGGCTTTTTATGGAGAGGTTACAGAGAACGGTAGTGCTGTTCCAAATATGGGATATTATATTACTGCGAAGATAGATGGGAATCTCAATGGAGAATGTGAGATTATTGATAGTGAATATGGAATGGGAGGCAATGCTTGTGTTGTTGTTAACCATGGGTCACATAATTCTGTTGTAGATTTTTTTATTGGGGATGTTTATTTGGGCGAATATGATTTTAATGCAAGGGAGATTGTTAATTTAAATTTTGATGTTGATGAATTGCCTTCAGATTTTGAAATTTTGGAAGATAGAGAATGTAAAGTTAGTGAAGGAGAGTGTTCATATAATGTTTTGTATTGCCATAGTTCAATAACCGATGATTGTTCTATGAATGGGGTATGTGAGGAACATCTTGGAGAAACATGTTCAAATAACCCAGAAGATTGTGGAGATTGTCCTGTAGAAGATAATTCTGGAGAAACTAGTTCATCGTCGAGTTCATCTGGTGGCGGAGGAGGAAGTTCTGGAGGAGGTTCTTCAAGCACTACCACAAACTCAAATGATGAAACAGAAACTAAGAATACTGAAGATCTTAATCTAGGTGTTGAAACTAATGAGAATGATGATAGCAATGAGAGTTCTGAAAATACAGATTCAGAGGAAAATAAAGGAAGATCTTTTTTTAGCTTCTTAACTGGTTGGGCAACTGAATCCGGACAAGGAATCGATTCGGAAGATGCAAAATTAAAGAATTGGGTCAAATGGGTTGGGGTAATTATAGTTTTGGGAATTATAGGTTTTTTCTTATTTAACAAGGCTAAAGATAATAATTCTAAAGAATAGTTTCAAGTACAACAATTCTTTTAAAGAAGTAACAAATTAAATTATTATGAGTAAAAAAATTTTATTCTTTGCATTTATGATTTTTTTTATTGGACTAGGAGCTAGTGTATCTGCAGAATGTGGAAATGGATTAATTGAAGAGGGTGAAGAATGTGATTCAGGTTTATTGAATGGTTTTTTATGTTGGGCAGGATATGAAGAAACATGTACTTATTGTACTTCTACGTGTGAAGTGAAGGAACTTAGGGGAAATTATTGCGGGGATGGGGAAAAGCAAATTTGTGAAGAATGTGATGATGGAAATAACATCGACGGTGATGGGTGTTCTTCTGAATGTTTAATTGAAGA
>CAYVFP010000009.1:3187-9586 GCA_964451055.1 Candidatus Woesearchaeota archaeon | reverse complement strand
ATGATGGAAATAACATCGACGGTGATGGGTGTTCTTCTGAATGTTTAATTGAAGATGACGTTGAAGAAAATTGCACTTATGATGCTGCGATTAGATACTCTTACCCTAACTCTTATGGAACAGGAATTGCAATAAGACCTCTTGGAGGAGATTGGATTGAAGAAGAAACACCAAACTTAACTCAAAGAGCTTACGAAGTAAAATATTTTATAGATAATTTGGGTTCTGAAGAAATTCTTGGACTGGAAATTGAATTCTTAATTGGAAATGAATCCTTAGAGAATTATTTTGAAGACCTTAACAGAAATCATTCTAAAATTATTGAAATTAATCTTAGTGAAATGTGTGGGGCTCAGACTCTTTATTTGAATGCCAATAGCGAAGAGGATTGCAACCCAGAAGATAATTATGCGGAGAGAGAAATACATGTTTATTGTCAAGGTGAACCCCCTGAAGAACCTTATTGTGGAGATGGAATTTGTAACGGAGACGAAACATGGCAAAGCTGTCCTAGCGATTGTGAAAGGCCAGACGATGGAGATGACGATGATGAAAAGGATGAGAAAGATGGGGAATGCTGTTGTTGTACTTCTCAAGGATATATAGAATATGGAACTCCCTTTAAAGGAGAGAAAAGAATAATTGTTTCTTCGGGAGATGTTGTTAAAGAAGAGCCTATTACTTTGAATGCTAATCTGGGAGAGGGTTCTGGGGAGTTTAGTTGGTGGTGGATTCCTTTAGCAATGTTCTTTGTTTTAATCGTTCTCTTAGTTGTTTGGATTATTGTAAGGTAAGTTTTATTTGAAATCCTCTGGACCTAATTTGATTAAGACATTTCTTATTTCATCAATTGTTTTTTGTTGGGATTTTTTATCCGACATTCTTACAAATCTTATGAGCAAATCTGTTAATTCTTCTTTGGAATAGAATCTTAATTTGTCTCCTTCAGCGATAAAATAAAAGCGGAACTTTTTGTATTTTAATTCTTTTATCAAAAATCCAGAAACGCTTCCAAGAGGCTTTCCTTTCTTTGGGTTTTCCTCGAGAGATTTCAGATGTCTGAAAACAGTAGAAGACTCTCCCTTAAATTTTTTAAATACTTCTTCTTTTAGAGAATCGATTATCTCGACTTTGGCCATTTCTTTTCTGCCTCTTTTATTGCCTCATCAATTGGGATAAATCTATCTGAAGGCATCAAGAACTGCCTTAGGTGCTCTTTCACAGCTAAGTTATACATTCTCTTTATTATTACTTCAAAACTTTCTCCCTTCATACCAAAAGAGCTTATCATTTCTTTTGTTTCGGGACTTAATCTTATTGTGCTTGTCATATACATTGTATACATTGTATACTTATAAATTTATTGGTTAATTAAATATCCCTTTCAAAATTCTTTTTCTTTCTTTTTCTGGGAAACGTTCGATAGAATACCTTAAAGTTGTTCTTGGAATTTTTTCATAGTGAGTTTTTAGAAAATCTTTGAGGACTTCTATATTTTGCTTTCCAACTTCTCTAAGCATCCATCCTATTGCTTTGTGGATCAAATCGTGTTTTTCGGTTAAGAGAATCTCTGAGATTTTTAAAGTATCTGCAAGTTTATTCTCTTTTATTAGAGCGTATGTTGAAACGATAGAGATTCTTTTTTCCCAGAGGTTTTTTGATTTTGAAAGATTGTAGATAATTTTTATTTGTTTTGGATTTTTTAAGAGATAATGGCCTAGGATGGAAGGAGCAGTTACATCTACGAGATCCCAGTTGTTTATCTTTTTTGCATTCTTTAGATAAAAATTTACTAGTTCTTCGATTAATTCTTTTTTGTTATCCTTTGAGGCTTCCTTGTATTTATTTGTAAGAATAATCAAAGAAATCATTCTGTGTTCGTGAATCTCTGAATTCAAGAGTTTTTGTAAATTAGATAATGAAAGATTTGGATATTTCTTTGCTATTTCTCTTTGCTGAGGCATTGTTAAACCCAAAAAAACATCTCCTTCTCCGTATTCTCCCGAACGAGTTTTGAAAAATCTTTGGTAAATTTTTGCTTTTTCTGAGTTCTTGTGAAAGATTAATTCTCTGATTAATTCATTTAACATCTTTTAAATAGCTATTCAACTCCGAAAGGATAGCATTATGGATTTTTTTGTTTACTTTACATAGTTTCTTAATAATTATGTTCTGATCTATTGTAAAAATTCTTTGAGGCTTTATCCAACTTTTGAAGGGGAGTGTTCCTTCTTCAATAAATTTTTTATTAATTAATATTCCTTGATTTGTCTTTTGAGATGTAATCAGACAACAAATTCTATCTTCAGTTTTATTTAATTTTGAGTTTGATAAAATTAATGCTGGTCTTTTCTTAAAGCCGGTTAAATCAGAATAGGGAAAAGGAATTAAAACAATTTCCCGCTGATTAAACATTATTCCACCTTTCGTCAGATTCATTATCCCAATCTTTTTTTAGAACTTCTTCGGAAGTAATCATTGTAAAGATGTTTTCAGAATTTTTGTTTTTCTCTAAAGATTCAAGTTCATCTATTCTTTCCTGGATTACCTTACGTACAAACTCGCTCCACCTAATTTCAGAAAACTTTTTCATTTTCTTATAGGTTTCATTATTAATTGAAAGAGTTATGTTTGTCATTTTATTTTAAGTGAGTTCACTTATTTAAACTTTTTGGAAAAGTGTTGAAAGAACATAATTTTTTATATTCAAATTTCTATAAAAATATATGGTTTCTAAAGTTTCACCTGCTCAAAGAAAGAGTGCGCTTAAACAGCTTAGGGTTTTGAGAGAGAAAGGAACGCCGATGAGGCTTGCTGCTGACGGATGGAAAACGAGATGGCAGACCCTTATTGCAATAATACTTTCTGCTAGAACCAGAGATGAAGTTACCATAGCAGTTTGCAAAAAAATGTTTTCTAAGTACCCTAATCCTAAGAAATTTTCAAAACTTAGATTGAAAGATGTTGAGAAATTGATAAAGTCCGTTAATTTTTATAGGAACAAGTCTAAGGATATTTTAAATTGTTCAAAAGAAATTGTTTCTAGGTACAATGGAAAGGTCCCAAAGGATTTTGAAAAGCTTATTGAATTGCCAGGAGTTGGAAGAAAAACGGCTAATGTTTTTTTAGCAGAGTATGGAGGATTAAGTATTGGTGTTGACACTCACCTTTCGTATTGTTCCAGATATCTAGGCTGGACTAAGAACAAAGACCCTTATAAAATAGAAAAAGATCTCCAAGAATTATTTCCAAAGAGAATCCACAAAGATCTTAATTGGACATTGGTGCGATTTGGAAAAAGCTATACTTCAAAAAAACAAAAAGATAGATTATTGGATCAAATTAAAATGATAAAATAATTATTTACTATTTTTTAGATTTTTGATAACACAAATCTCCCTAAGTTTTTCCATCTTGTTTTTTGAGGTAAATCCAATATTCTCTCTAAATTTAATTAAATTTGTCTTTCTATGAATACTCAAATAATAATGCTCTCTACCTAATCGGGGTTGTGTCTTAACAACTGTCGTAGAAATTTCAAAATCTGTTAGTAAAAGTTTTATCTCTTCTAAAATATCTCTTTTATCTTGGAAAACTCTTAAACTCTTCTCTCCAACAGTTCCCTCATCATCAAAAAATGCCCTTAAAAACTTTCTCTTAAAAGAAACACTGGAGTTTTTTATCTCCGAAGTTATTTTCTTCTTTTTTCCTATAGCGAAATCATTAAAGATAAAGTTTAAAATAATCCCAGAAGATGAGGGATAAAATAAGCCGCAATTTCTTCTTTTTATTAAATCATCAATTCTATTGAGCCTTTTATCCCATCTTGTTTTTCCATAAAAATTAGCCGTTCTTTGCATCCAAATTCTCGGGAAAATGCCAAAGGTAAAATTCATCTCTTCTTGAAACTCTTTTAATAAATCTTTGTTTGAATTTGAATAAAAAACTTGCAGATATTTCTTATCTATAGACCCATCTCCAAGTATATGTCCTGCAATTGAGCCCAAAGAACCTCCTACTTCTAAGGGGAATCTTAAAAATACTTCTGTACCTTGCATTCCTATTTTGATTCCAATAAGATTAAGCTCTATCTCTCTCCAAGGTGTTTTTGATAGTTTTCTTGCCTTATCTAATTTATCTAGGGGGATTGCTTTGTTAGACTTCATCCAAGGAACAATGGTTAGAGAACACTTTGAAAGATTATTAAATTTTACACCTAATTTCTTACAAAAAGTTTTATTTTTATGTGGTTTTTTATCTTTAGATGCTTTCTCTAAAAGCTCTATCAAAAAATCCTGATTTAGTCTAACATATACTTTTTGAGGTTTTCTCAAAAAATCTCTTAAAAAAATCCTATCTTTAGGCATAACATACTTAAGAGAACTGAATTAATAACATTTTCTATGTCATGTAATCTATATTAAGAAAATATTTATACTTAATTATCTTTAAAAAAATAAAATGAATATAGAAGATTTTTTGAAAACTGAACAGTTTAAGGAATTGGATGAATTTTTGAATGAGGAAATGAAGAAGTATGCTGAAAATGAGTTACTTGAAAAAATGGATTTTGTTTTTGGAGATTCTGAAAAATCTCGAAATTGGTTCTATACTTCTTTGATTGCTTTGGGAGGAAAAAGGTCATATGATTATTGCAAAGAAGGAAAGAGTTCATATATTGAAGATGTTCTTGGAAGAATTGAGCATGGGATTATTCAATAGAAAAGTATCTGGCAACTCTTTTAAGCAAGATGATCTGGAGAGGAGAGAATTTCCTTGTGATATTATAGCGTCTATTAATCATAAATTGTCCTGTGTAAAACTATTAAATTATAACTTGGTATAATCTCTCTTCTTAATACTCTTTATCTTTTACCAAACAGATAGAGAATAAAATTAAAAAAATTATCCCAGGTTTTCTGTTGGAAACCCATCTGAAAAATTATTATTTAAATCTTCAGAAGAATCATCCAAATTATCATAAAAATATTCTATGTCTGCGTTCTCTCTTAAGTCTTGTAATACTGTGTTTATAGCTTCTTGTTGCCTTTGCTGTTCAAGGGTCATAACTATTTGAGATTTTATTTCTTCGTAAGGAGGAATTTCTTCAGGAGATTGCTCCTTATATAATTCATAAAATGATTGAGCTTCCTCCTCAGAAACTTCAAAAGATTCTCCTTCCATTTCTTGGTCTAGATATTTTTGAAAGGCTAAATTTTCTTTAAAAGATTCAAGTTGATCTTCGTATGAAACTCCTTGTTGAGATAGTTGTTGTTTGTAAGCATCAAGAGTTACTCCTTGCATTGAAAGTTGCTCTTCAATTGCAGATTCTGCTTCTTCATCTGAAACGGTAATTCCTTCACTCTCCACTTTCTGAGAAATTAATTTTTGATTGATTGCTTGTTCAACTGCTTCCTCTTCAGAAACTTCTTGACCTTGTTGAAGAAGATTTTGTTGAATTGATTCAACTTCTTCAGAGCTTATCTCTTCGCCGTTTACAGTTGCAATAACATTAGAACTAATATTAGAATTATTTCCTAAAAGTAGAAATGCTCCTCCGATAGCCAACGCCAAAAGAATAAAAACTAAAGTGTAAATTCCAATTTTTCTATTTTTCTTAGCTCTTTTTTTATCACTTAAACTCATTTTATATAAGAGCCAAAAAAACTTTTTATTTAAATCTTTCGGTTTTTTTTATTTTACCGAGGGAAAAACGCAAATAAATTTTAAATAAAGATATTTATAAGACAAATTCCTTTAAATCGTGGATGAAAAAACTAATTAAAAGAATTGAAAGCTTGAAAAAGAATGAGGAACTGAAAAAAGTTATTGATAAAAGAATTAAAGAATTTTCAGGTTTCCGAGAAAGAAAGAAAAATGAAGAAATCTTTTCTGAATTATGTTTTTGTTTTATGACTGCAAATTTCCAGGCTGCCAAGAGTTGGGAAATTCAAAAAGAAATGAGTTCTGGATTCTGGGAACTTTCAGAGGAAGAATTGCAATTAAAACTTAAAGAAATGGGGCATAGATTTTGGCCTCAGAGAGGAACTAGAATCTATTCTGCAAGATGGTTGAAAGATTTGATTGTTGAAAAACTTTCAGAGTTTTCTGATGAGAAAGAGGCAAGAGAATGGATTGTTTTAAATCTTAAGGGCCTGGGAATGAAAGAGGCTTCTCATTTTTTAAGAAACATAGGGTATTTTAATGTTGCAATTGTGGATAAACACATAATTAATATTCTTGTTTCTGAAGGGTTAATTGAAAGGCCTAAAACAATTAGTGTTAAAAAATATTTAGAGATTGAGAATTTGTTAAAGAAAATTGCTGATGAAACTGGATTGAGTTTAGGAGAGTTAGATTTGTATTTATGGTCTGAAGAAACTGGGAAGGTTTTGAAAT
>CAYVFP010000009.1:0-3087 GCA_964451055.1 Candidatus Woesearchaeota archaeon | reverse complement strand
ATTAATGACCTCTAGAAGTTCTATCTTGTGACTTAATGTTCGCGGCTTTTTCTTTTCCTGTTTTTGGTTCAGTAGTGTGCTTAGCTTGTTTAGCCATTTGTTTTTCTAAATCTTTATTTGCTTTTTCTTCAGCTTTTTGTTTTTCTTTTTCTTCTACTTTATCGTCTACTCCATCGTTGTCTTGATCTTGTCCTGGTTGATTTGGCGAGCCTTTCATTGATTCTTTAGCTTTCTGCATCATTGATTTCTTTGATTCAAGAGCTTCTTTAGCTGCAGATTCACGCTTCTTAATCTTTGAATGTCTGAATTTTATTTTGTCTGGAGAATCTATTGCTGAAACTATTACTGTTCCGTCGTCTTGCTTAACCGCTTTAACTTTTATTTTATGGATTGGCTTTTTTATTCCTCTTTTCCATACGATTTCATTGATTTCAAGGTCTAATTTAATTTTATTCAAATCTCTGTCTTCTACCTTCATGTGTTTTGCTAGAAATTCCTTTATTGTTTTGATTGCTTTATTTGATTTTTTATATCGAGGAACAGTTCTAACTTTTGGTCTGATTGGGATTACATATTCTCTTTCGATTTTTTTCTTTGATTCTGTGTTAGTCTGTTTTTTTGCCATTTTATCCGAAGTGGTTTGGTTTAGCTTTTCTTGGTTTTAGATGAAGTTTAGTTCTGTTCCAGTTTCTTTTGTGTCTTGTCATTTGAGCAGGATGGATTCTTTTTCCTGTTCCGAATTTCTTTAAAACTGCCCAAACAGGAGCCCATTTAGTTTGACGTGCTTTAACTCCAAGTCTTTTTTTTCTTTCAAAATTTTTAATTCCCATTATTGAATACTCTCCATGAATTTTTTACCTTGAGCAGTCAATTGTCTTCCTGGTTTTTTACCTTTAACACCTTTAATTTCTTTGGCAATTTCAGTGAAACCTGCTTCGTCCGATTGTTGTAGAATTTTTCTAATTATTTTTCCTGAAGCTTTTTTGAACTGTTCAGGTCGAGCTCCACGGTTTTGTTTTGAACCGTATTTTGTTCTTAATCTGTTTACTCCAACAATTTTCTTTTTGTAAATTTGTCTTAGAATTGAGGCTGCTCTCTTATACCAGAAATCTTCTTCTTCAATTGGTCTTTCTTTAGAGGGTCCAGATTTAACATAGTCTGCCCAGTCGGGAGCCTTGAATTCTGGAACTTGTTTTAAAGCTTCAGCTAATTTTTTGTTATATTCATGGGCGTTTATTTCAAATATTGTTGCCATTTTTTATTTTAAGCTCTTCTTTCGAAGATAGATCAATCCGAGGATTGTTTGCTTGTAATTAATGTGTTTGGAGGGTTTATAAATTATTCGCTTGCCTAAACTCTTCTAATTCTTTCTTTTCCTTTTCCTTCACTTCAAAAAATGCCCTCTCTAGACTAGAAGGAAATATTTTATTTCTTTTTAGAGTAAAAGGAATCATTTGATTGTATGTCTCTAAGGTGTCCAAAAGATTCACTCCAGAAAGTTTAATTATTCCTTGGAAAGAAGACCTATCTACAAAATAATCTGAATCTTTTATTGAAAGCCAATAACCCTCTTTTTGACGATCATAATTTATTTTGAGAGAACCTTCATTATAGTATTCTATTAAATTATTTTCTTCCATAAACAAACAAATTTGAATTACTTTTTAACTATTGTTGTTCTAGAAAATATACAAAGAATTATTTATCTCTTTTCTATTGTAAAACCGCAATTTGAGCATTTCCATTTTTCAAATACGTCTTCCTTATATGAAAAAGGCAACAGATAACCTTCGTTGCATTTTTGGCATTTTGGGAAAATACATTTGTCTTCCATTTTATTCTTTTGCTCCCCCTTTCCTTCTCAAGATGATTTTATGGCCAATTAAATTTATTGCAAAATTTCCATTTAATTTCTCTGCAATCTCATTTGCCATTTTTTTTATTTCTTTCTTATCTGTAGTGTTTGCTTGTAAAACTGAGATTTTTACTACTCGATTTTTTATAAAATATGTCTGTAAGGTTTTTATGAAATTCTCGGTTATTCCTTGTTTTCCTAGTTGTAATTCTGCGACCATGCTTTTATCTCCTTTTTCTTTGCTTTTATAACTTCTGGTTTATTTTTTAATTTCCAAGAGCCCGCTTTTGCAAATAGAGGTTTTTTTATGTCCATTCCTGTAAAGACGTGCATTTCAATATCTGAGTTGTTATCACGCCAGTCTTGACTTTTTGCTGCACAGATTATTGCTGCTTCCTTTATTTCTGCAGAAGTTGGCTTTTTTTCTTTATCTATAACACAGAAAGGACTCCCTGGTTTTACTGTGTGGAGAATGGTTTTTTGGGATCCTTTGAACTGTTTTACTAGCTCATCGTTATTTTCTGCGTTTTTCCCGAGAAGAATTTCTGTGCCGGTTGATAATTTTAATTTGCGAGGGTTTGCCATAAATTGTTTAGGGAAGAGGTGTTTATAGATTTAATTATCCGTCCACGCGGTGTGCATAAATCGAGAGAGTAATTTTAAATTATATCTTGAGAGAATGTGCTTGTCTAATTAATTACTCTTGTTTTGAAGAGCGCCATGACGAATTCTGGCGAGAGAGAATTACTTCTTTATTTTCAGCCAATCGTTAACAAACTTTAAACATTCTTTTTGATTTTTATGGGTTAGGAGTTTCATAGCTTGGCCGTATGATGTCCATTTTTCAAAATAATGCTCTCTCTTGTCTCTTATTAGTTTTCCTTTCTTAACCTCTGCTGAAAATAAATGCCATGTTTGTCCTTTAATTCCAGGACGGTCCTTTAACTCTTTTTCGTACATCCATTTTCCTTTCAATTTGTGGTTTTTTAATTTAATTGGTTTTAATCCTGTTTCTTCGTTCAATTCACGTTTTGCAGCCATTCTTTTTGTTTCGAATCTCTCAACTCCACCTTTTGGGAATTCCCATCCTTTCCAATGTTTTTTTCTTTTTTGGACTAAATATTTTGGAGAATTATTTTTGTCTAAATAATATGTGACGATAAAAACGCTAGGCCTTAGAGATCTTTTAAATAACATTTTAGAGAAAAGATTAGATGATTTTTAAAATTATT
>CAYVFP010000008.1:0-14186 GCA_964451055.1 Candidatus Woesearchaeota archaeon | reverse complement strand
TCAAAGAACCAACTTCTTATATCAAAAGGAGATTCAAAGAACCTAGGTTCTTTCCGCAGGAGGTTCTTTTTGAAACCAATTTCACCTCAACCTTTTTAATCTAAAAAAACTACATAATAAAATGTTCAATCAAAAAACTAAATACAAGATTATCCTTGGCCTAATGATTTTAGCAGTAGCTGCGTCTGCAATTCTCTCATTCATCCCTTTAGAGGAAGCTTGCGATATCGGGGGCTCAGGAGACAGTTGCGTGATAATTCAAACTTCAGACTATGAGGAAACCTTTGGAATTAAAAATGCTCACATTGGATTAATAGCATTCCCAATCTTAGCGATACTAACCATCTTTGAGCTAAGAAGACCAAGAAAATATCAAAAAAAGATGATCCATTTTGGAATGCTAATCGGCTCGATGTTTGCGATTTACTTTCTATATATTCAATTCTTTATTCTAAAAGCAATGTGCAAATATTGCATGGTAGTAGATTTAGCGGTTATCGCGAGCTTCTTTCTGATTATCTCTTGGGAAAAGAAAAAATAATTCTCAACTACAACAATTCTTATAAATAAAAAAGTAATTTAATAAATATGAATAAAGAAAACTTAATTTTTCCACAAATTGAAAAAGACAAAAAAGAAAAGGCAATAAAAAGTTTAGACAACCTTCCAAAAGATTTTTCTCTGCCAAAAAACCCCAAGGCAATAGTTCTTGACCCCTCAAAAGAAGGAGATTTAGAGCTGATTTTTTAGAAGATGTGCAAATAAACTTCCCAGAATACTCCAAAATTTTTCCCACAAAATATTCTGAAGGAGAAGTAACTCAATCATTCCAATACAAAGAAACAAACTATACTTTAAAATTTATGTAACACAAAACTTAAATTATCCCTCAGATAACTAATTCTATGAAAAATAAAATAATTGGTCGTGGCGCAGAAGCAATAATAACTCTAAAAAAAGAAAAAGTACTAAAAAAGAGATTATCAAAATCTTATCGTCTTCCGGAGATAGATAAAAAAATAATAAAGAGTAGAACAAAGGCAGAAAAAAAGATAATGATTAAAGCCTCAAAATTAATTCCAATACCAAAACCGGAAGTAAATAATTCAAAAGATGAAGTTATCATGCCTTTCATCAAAGGAGAAAAACTTTCGGACTATCTTGATTCCTACTCTTCAGATAAACAAGAAAGATTGATGTATCAGTTAGGAAAATCTATTGCAAAATTACACAAAGAAGGAATAATTCACGGGGATTTAACCACAAGCAATATGATTTATTCTGAAGAAAAAGTATTCCTAATTGATTTTGGCCTAGCTTTCCAAAATGGAAAATACGAAGACAAAGGAGTAGACATTCATTTACTAAAACAAGCATTGGAGGCAAAGCACTTTATGAACTGGGAAGCACTATTCCAAGAATTTGAAGTTGGATACAGAAGCATAGAAACAAAAGAAGCACAAAAAGTCTTTGATAGGCTTAAGGCAATTGAAAAAAGAGGAAGGTATAGACATTAAAGAAAAACTTTAAGATTTATATCCTAAAAAGGAGAATAGCCTCCCGGATTCTCGTAGAGGTTCTCACACCTCCTTGGTGTCGAACTTTGGTTCGAATCAATAGCCCCACCCGGATTCGAACCGGGGTCACAAGCTTCAAAGGCTTGTATCCTTGACCGCTAGACTATGGGGCTAATAACAAATAAACCTAAAATTAATTTATAAGACTTTTGATAGCTCTGCAAAGCCCAAATTTATTATCCGAACCATTTTCCAGAAACCCCTTATAAAATTTTCCTAAACCCTTTTAACTAAACAAATCTCTTTTTAATCTTTTGAGACAACCCTCCAGGAACTAACTGTCTCTTTCACGCAACACTCCTAACACTCCTGGACTTCTCAAAAATGTTAATGAGTTATTATAAATAACTTATTCCGTATATCCTTATGAAAAAAGCACTACTAAAGTGCCTGGTGTATCTAAACCCCAGGTCAAAAAAACACGCTGTGACAGTAGAGCATTTGGAAGGGAACGATTCTGGTTTAATGGACCAGGAACACCTAAATGAGGAATCTATGGAGGTTTATATCCTCGAAGAACGAGAAAACAAAGCGCTCGTCCTTCTCCCAAGAGACCTAAACGGGAAAGAATACGTTTGGGTAAGTCCAGAAAATTTGCTCTAAAAAATCTATTTTTTTAAAATGGAGTCGCCCCTATGGCTCCCTTAAATTTTAATTAGAAACTCTTCTAATATTGCCTAAAAAAACTCTCATAAAAAATATCCCTATTGATTTCTTGCTTTCCAGGATAAAATGTCCGAGTAGAAAAAAAACTTCTCTTTGGGACAAACTTCTCTCCGACAAGAAGACCTGCAAGCTTTTGATATTCCACACTACCTTTAGAATATGGCCTATGAAAAACAAAAGGAACAAAATAAGATTGCGCCTTCATTACTCTATGATCATGAGGGATAACTGCCATAATCGGCACATTCGTAGTCGTCTCAATCTCTTTCAAATCCAACTCAAAATTTTTATTATAAACTTTATTAAGAATAAGTCCGGTTATCTTTGAGCCCCTTTTGTTTGCAACTTTTATTGCTTTTATAGTATTATATAATGTGGAAAAATCTGGTGTCGTAACTACTAAAAGTTCATCTGCGGAAATCATCGTCGCAAGAGTTTCTTCATTTAACGCCGGAGAAGAATCAACAAGAATAACATCATATTTATTTTTAATAGATCGAAGGTAATTCTTTAATTTAAGAGGATTAATTTTCTTTTTAGGAAACATCCTCCCAGGAATAACGTCAAACCATTCGAGCCCTTGAATTGCTTCAGAGGTATTGGCATCTCTCGAAAGAACATCATGAATTGTTTTATCTGGCTCTATAATATTAAGATGGGTTCCAATATTAGGAAGAGAAAAATTTGCATCCACTAACAAAACTTTTTTTCCAAAATTAGCAAGAGAAGCTCCAAGCGAAACGACGCTAGAAGTTTTACCGACCCCCCCTTTAAGACTAAGTACACCTACAATTTTACCCATAAAAAACAAAAGAAAACAAAGTTTAAATAACTTATTAAGCAAAAAATAAACAAAATCTCCTCTTAGGTCAATCTAAAAATAAAAAATAAACCTACCAGAAAGCTTTAAAAAACCAATTAACAACCTATATCCATGGAAATAGAAAAACAAAAAGAAAAGCCAGAAAAAAAGAAAGAAAGAATATCTGAAAAGGATTTTGAGAAAAAAGTAGTAGAACATGCAAAAAAAGGATTAACATCTGAAAAAATTGGAGAAAAACTTAGGTCTGAAGGAATCCATCCAAAAGAATTCAAAAAAAAGATTTCAAAAATTTTGAAAGAAAACGATCTTTATGAAAATCCAGATTTGAAAAACATTTCAACAAAACTTGAAAAGATAAAAGTACATTACGAAAAAAACAAGCAAGATAAAAGAGCTAAAAGAGAAAAAGACCGAATTTTCTCTCAGTTAAGGAAAATCAAAAAACACTTTGGCCTTCTTGAAGAGAAGAAAAAATAAGTTCTTATCTAATTTATAAAAATGGAAAAAGAGGAGATGTTAGAAGAGAGAATATCGAAGGTAAAAGACAAATTTCTAGAGCAAATTAAAGACAAAGAAATTCAAGTTGTAAGCCACTTTGATACAGACGGAATAACCTCTGCGACAATAATGCTCCAAACTCTTAAAAAAATTGATAAAAAGTTTTCATTAAAAATCCTAAAGGCATTAAACAAGGAAGAAATAGAAAAACTAAATCCCGAAAAGATAACTCTTTTTTTGGACCTTGCTTCAGGATCTCTTCAAGATATAAAAAACTCAAGCCTTTCGAATGTATTCATAATTGATCATCATCTCCTCTCTGGAGAAATCCCCGAAGGAATTGAAATAATAAACCCTGAACTTTTTCAGAAACAAAAAATCTCTGGATCAGGTTTAACATATCTTTTCTGTAAAGAAATAAACCCTTCTGAAAAAAAAGAAATGGCTAAACTAGCAGTCCTTGGAATGATAGGAGACCAAATGGACAAGGAGCTAGGAAAGGTAAATCATGGAATACTTGAAGACAGTGAAATGGTTAAAAAAAGAGGACTAATACTTTACCCTTCAACAAGACCTTTAAACATTGCATTAGAATATTCTTCGGACCCTTTTATTCCAGGAGTGACCGGAAACCCCGAAGGAGCTAAAGAATTCTTAAGAGAAATAGGAATCAAAGTAGAAAACAAAAAATACCCTAGCTTAATCGACTTAACAGAAGACCAAATGGAAAGACTAGTTACGGGAGTTATGCTAAGACAACCCGAAGAAGGGGACAAAAGCTTTCTTGGAGATTTGTTTTTAATAAAAATGTTTGGTAAGCTCGAAGACGCCAGAGAAATTTCTGCAAAAATAAATGCTTGTTCTAGAGCAGGCAGAAGTGATGTTGCAGTGAGGTTCTGCATGGAAGATACACTTGCTAAAAAACAAGCAGAATCCATACACATAAAATACAAACAACAACTATTATCTGGAATAAAATATGCTCAAGATTCAGAAAAAATAACCGGCAAAGGATTCTCAATATTGAATGCAAAAGAAAGAATAAAAGACACTATGATTGGAACAGTAACAAGCATCCTTTCAAATTCATCGCTCTACGAGAGGGGGACAATACTTATCGGAATGAGTTATGATAACGAAAGAATAAAAGTTTCTGCAAGAGTAGTGGGGAGAGAAGGAAGAAACCTCAAGGAATTATTATCTGCAGTTATGAATAAATTTGATGGAGATGTCGGAGGCCATAGATTCGCTGCAGGATGCTCAATCTCAAAACAAGATGAAGAGTCTTTTATAGATGAATTAAAAAAACATCTTGAATTAGAAGTAGTTAGAATTTAATTAATACAAATTTATCTTAAAAAATCATTGTTCTTTTAGCCCACAACATTTAAAACCCTCCCAAATCTATAATTTTTATGGAATACGAAAAAGGAGATATTGTTTTATGCACAGTAGAAAGTATTAGTGGAACAACTGTTTTCGTAACAACAAAGGATGGAAAAAAAGGAAATATTGTTCTTTCTGAAATAGCTCCAGGAAGAATCCGGAACCTTAGAGATTATGTTGTCCCAAAAAAAACAATTGTCTGTAAAGTATTAGGAAGCAAAGGGGAACACATTGACTTTTCCCTAAGAAGGGTTTCTCCAAAAGAAAAAAAAGAAATTTTACAACAAGAGAAATTAGAAAAAAGCTATAAAAGTGTCCTAAAATCTGTTTTGGGCGAAAAAACTAAAAAAGTTATAGAAAAAATAGAAAAAGAAAAACCCGTCTCTGAATTTCTAGAAGAATCAAAAGAAAATCCTAAAATACTAGAGAAAATCGTTTCTAAAGAAGAATCCGAAAAAATTCTTTCTATTTTAAACAAACAAAAAACAAAAAAAACCCAAATTAAAAAAATAATCTTAATGTCAACACAAAATTCTGATGGAATTAATGAAATAAAAAGGATTTTCTCTAATTTCAAAGATTCAAAAATAAAATATCTTGCAGCAGGAAAATACTCTATAATTGTTGAAGACGAAAGTCCAAAGAAAGCAGATCAGAAGATAACAAAAATAATTGAATCTCTTAAAGAAGAAGCCCAAAAAGGAAAATTCGATTTCTCAGAGAAATGACTCTTCCAAAATAACTATTGAGAGAACATAAAAGCTTAAAAATCAAAAAACCCATCCAAAAATATGGAAAACAACGAATTTTATGTAAAAGTTGTAGGTTGGATTTTCGATCCAAAAGAGAAGAAATTACTAGTTGGAAAAAACCCTGGAGACGAAAACTATTCCTTCCTTGAAGGAGATTTAACTCAAGAAGAAGAAATAGACAAATGCCTAAAAAGAACAATCTTAGAAAAAACAGGATTTAAAGCCCATAATCTCGGAGCGATTTATGCAGAAAATATGTTAAAAGACCCTCGAAAAATAAAAATCCATTTCTTGTGTGAAGCCACAGAAGGAACACTTAAAGCGGGAGATGGTGTTGAAGACTTACTATGGGTAAAACCAAGTGAAGTAGAAAAAAAATTAGGAGTAAAGCTCCCCTCAAGACTTCACGAATATTTGCTAAATCTTGAATAATTATTTCTTAAGAAAAACAAGATTTGCTTTTCCATCTCTTTCTCCAAAATTCGAAAAAAACCTGTAATTCTCCTTCAGCTTTAAATAAGATCTTTTATCTAAAAATTCCTTCAAAAAACCAGCAAAACTTTCTTCATCTACTAAAATTTCCAAATTTTCTTTCAAACAATCTCCTCTCTTAAAAGAAAAATGATAAAATTCTTTCCCGTACTCATGTGAATCGCCTTTCACTTCCAAATAGTTTTCTAATCTTTCTTCTATTTTTCTAAAAATTTCCGAATAATCCATGCCCAAAAAAACATAAACTAATTTAAATTAATTTATACTCTAAAAAACATGAAACTAAAAAAATGCAATATTTGTAAAAAGTACACCTTAAAAGAATTCTGTAAAAAATGCCAAACAGAATCAAAACCCGCACATTACAAATTCCTAAAGATTCGTGATGCTCCAAAAAATTCAGATCCTAGAAAAATAAGAAAAAGATAGTTCCAGAAAATAACACAAATTCTTTTAAATATGATAATATAAAAAGGTATATGGCAACAAAAAAAACAAAATACTCAAGAGATTTTGCTGGAACAAATACAAATCCTCTAGACCCTCACTCTTCTTTTGAACTAAACCCCGAAGACAAAAAGATAAGAAAAACAATAATAGATAAATTTTCTGGAAACTTAACTTGTACAAAATCTGGAAAAGAAATCCATTATGGGTTCGATGGAAGTCAACAATACTTTTTTAGCTTCTACGAAGAAAACTGGAATAAAGAAGAGAAAAACAAACCAGCTTATACTTCCACAATAGAAATATATAAAACAGGAAATTTTCAAGCAATAAAAAATTTCAATTGCGATTTAGAAAATTTCTTAGAGAATAAAAAAGACGATTTCAAATTCAAAAGAAAAGATTAAATTTTTCCTATTTCTTCTTTTACAATCTCCATGTCTTTTTCCCAAAGAGGAATTAAACTACGGTTATAAATTAACGCAGCGGGATGAAACAAAGGAATTAATTTTATACTCAGGCCCCTAAATTCCATTTCTAAAGGCTTTCCATGGACAGATGTAATCCCGGGTTGTTTCTTCATATCTTCTACAACCCCTCCCGAGAGAAAAAACTTTGTAGCATAATTTCCAAGAGAACAAACAACCTTTGGTTTTATTCTTTTAATCTGTTCTAAAAGCCAAGGAGTGTGTGCAAGAATTTCTTCCGGAAGAGGATCACGATTTAAAGGGGGCCTGCATTTCAGAATATTTGCAATGTAAACATCCTCCAAGCTTAACCCCACAGAGTCAAGAAATTTATCTAAATTTTTACCTGCCGCTCCAACAAAGGGCAACCCTTGCAAATCTTCATTTTTACCTGGTGCCTCGCCCACAAAAAGAATATCTGCATCTAAATTCCCTTTCCCAATTACAATATTAGTGCAATTCTTGAAAAGCTCTGTTTCCTTAACAAGCCTTACATACTCTGGCTCTCCCATATCAAAAAAACAGCATAAAACTTTTTAAACTATATCCCTCTAAAAATTAACATGGAAAGAACATTAGTTTTAATCAAGCCAGAAGGAGTTCAAAGACATCTTGTTGGAAAAATCCTAAACAGATTTGAAGACGCAGGAATAAAAATTATTGGAATGAAACAAGTTTGGGTAGACAAAGAGTTTGCAAAAAAGCACTACACTGAAGACATTGCAGAGAGGCGTGGAGAAAAAGTCAGAGAAATGCTTCTTGATTACATAACCGAAGGACCAGTTGTTGCAATCTGCTTCGAGGGAATAAATGTAATAGAAAATGTTAGAAAAATTGTCGGAGGAACAGAACCAAAATCAGCCCCTCCTGGAACAATTAGAGGAGATTTTGCACACGTAAGTTTTGCATATGCAGATGCAAATGATCTTCCCGTAAAAAACTTAATTCACGCATCAGGAAATGAAGAAGATGCAAAACACGAAGTACCGTTATGGTTTACAGAAAAAGAATTACACTCTTACAGAACTATCCAAGACATGTTCAGTTAATCTTCCTTAAAAGGTTTAAATTTTCCTAAAAAAGTCTTCTCTAAATCAAATTTATCTTCTATTTTAACATTAATCCAATCTCCTTCAAAAATTTCATCTAAAGATTTTTTGGAAGAAAAAACGCCATCAAAATCTTTTACAATTCCAGAAGAAAAATCTTGTTTATAGATTTTATACTGATAATTTGCTCCATTTCCAAAAACATTGCTATTTCCAACAGAATAAAGATAATGATATTTTTCTTCAATCATTTTACTTGAGTTTAAGCTTTATCTCTAACTCCATGACTGGTAACATAATACACTGCTTCTCCATCTGGAAGATTCGGGCTGTCGATTAATTTTGCTACTCTAGAGCCTTGTTTGGCCCTTCTAAGATACATTCTATAGGTACTAGCATGCCCAACAATATTCCCTCCAATAGCAGTAGTAGGATCTCCAAAAAGCTGCGCAGGATTTGCCATAACCTGGTTTGTAACATAAACCGCAAGATTGTGGGTCTCTGAAAGTTTCATAAGCTCATGCATATAACGATTAAGTTTCTGCTGCCTATCTGCAAGCTGCCCTCTTCCAGAATACTCTGCTCTGAAATGTGCCGTCAAAGAATCAACAATCATCAACTTTATTGGTTCTCCTTCTTTAACCATTTCTGCAACTCTTTCCAAAAGCAAAATTTGATGATCTGAATTAAAGGCACGAGCCACCATAATATTTTTCAGCACTTTCTCAGGATCAGCTCCGATTCCTTCTGAAATCTGCCTTATCCTTTCCGGCCTAAAAGTTCCTTCAGTATCGATAAAAACACATTTGCCTCCAGCCCCTCCCTTCTCGACGGGAAGCTGACAATTAACTGCAAGAGTTAAACTCAGCTGAGTCTTCCCTGAACCAAAAGCTCCAAATGCCTCTGTAATTGACCTAGACTCAATCCCCTTTCCACCCAGAAGTTCATCTAAATTTTTACTGCCAGTTGTAATATTAAAAACATTTTTTCTCCTCTTCGCAAATTGCATCCCATCGCTAAATCCTAAATTGAGGAGGTTTCTTGAAGCTTGAATTGCTTTTCTTGCGACTGCACTAGAAACTCCTGCAGCATCACTCAAAGCAGCAGGGCTCATAACCGCAAGACTCATCATATCAAAAACACCAGCATTCTCTAATTTAGCAGCAACTGCGGGTCCAATCCCTGGAAGATCTGTTAATTCTGGTTCTTTGTCTTCTTTATCTTTTTTCTTTGTAGATTTCTTTTCTTTGTCCTCTTCAATTTCTTCTCCAGAAACAGCATCTTTAATTTCTTCAACTTCTTCCTTTTTTATTGTCATAAAAAACTAAAACTGCTCTACTTTATAAATTTTATAGCACTCGAAAATATAATAACAAATTAAAGAATTTTAATAAAAAACAAAACAACATCCACGATAACAAAAAATAAAAAGATACTAACTTCTACTTTTCCGCCACTCTTCACATCTCCTCTAAGTTTTTTCTTGAAAGGGTAGAAAAGAGTAATTCCTTCTTTAGTAAAACTATCTGCAAAAAGATGCAGACTATAAGCTAAAAAGAAAGGCAAGACTAACTTTGGAATCAAAAAAAGAAAAAATAAACTTACAAGAATCAAAAAACTAAAACTATGGAACAAACCTCTATGCTTAACGAAAAATTGCAATGGCCTAAAAATTTTCATCCTCCCCCATTTAGAATTGGGAGTATCTATATCTGGAATAGCAGTAAAAATCAAAGTCGCAATAACAAAAAGCAATTTTCCCTCTACAGAATTAATCAAAAGAAGAATTGCAAAAATGCTTATTGCAAAGTGTGTTCTTAATAACATAAAGCAAAAAAGAATTTAGTAGATTTAAACTTATCCTTCCAATTCAGAAACAAGCTTATCTAAGTCAATTTCTTCAACGCCATTAATAACAAGTTCATAATTTCCAGAATAACTATTCCTTCTCATATTCCCTGAAAAAATCATTTCCTTCCCAAGAATATTTTGAACTTCTTGTTTTGTTAATTCTTGATTGTCATAACTCTTAACTCCAAGTTTCTGAACATCATCATGAAACATCACTGCCCGGATATTCTCGGTTCCATCATCTATAGTGACATTCAGTATTGCTCTTTTCTCCGTCGGTTTACCTGCAGAAATATCTTCTTCGGTGGCCTTTTTCCCTGTATCTATATTCGCCTCATAAAACCTTGGATCAAAACTCTGAACAATAAATGCCCTAGTTTGAATTGAATCTCCTGGACTAAACTCTGAAATTGTTTTTTCCTTAACGGGTTTTTCTGTTTTCAAATCATCAAAATTCTCATCACTTTTCTTTAGTTCAGAAAAACTCCCCATATGTACTTCATTCTCTCTCATACTTCCCGCAGAAATCTCAATAACACTTCCTTCTGAAATCTCTCCAGACTCAAGTTTCTCAATATGGTTTGTATCCCATAAAACAACTTTTATATTTGAGGTATCATCTGCAACAATCATATTTGCAACCTTCCCTTCTCCTCCGTCTTTCGTCTTAAATGTTCTTATTGGATAAAGGGTAATTATTTTCCCCGAAAAATTAACTTTCCTCATTCCAGGAAGAAGTTCATCAATCTTAAGTTTCTCCTCATCAAAACTTATTCCCAGCTCTGCAGCAATAACTTGTAATGCCCCTTCACGAGAAATTAAGCCAGAAAGTTTGGCTCTTTTAGCTTCCACTCTTCTCTCAATTTCATCCTCTGCAACGCCTGAAACTTTGGAAAGCTTCGCCAAAATTTTATTATAATTTTCCTCCATGAAATAGATTAGGAAAACTTCTTTTTTAAGCATTATGCAACTATTGTGAGATTATAAAGAAAAAACCAAATATTTTATAAAGCTCCTTCTCCAGAAATGAATATGGCTGGATTAAATGGAGCAAAATACAAATTAATGCCTGAATCTCCTGAATCAAATTTGGAGGCGATTCAAGCTGCAGCAAAAAAAATAGTTGAAGATTTCGGTGGAGAAAACAAACCCTATGAAATTCAACCAATTGCATTTGGATTAAAGGCAGTAATAGTTTTCTTCTTTTACGACGAAACAAAGTCCACAGATCATTTAGAAGATGAATTTGCAAAAATTCCAGAAGTTGCTTCTGCACAACTTATTGACATGAGAAAAGTTGCATAAAAACTTATTAACTTCTATTTCTCCATAAAAGAATGAATATCTTCAAAAAAATATGGAAAAGCCTAGATAATTCTGAAGAAACATTTATGCTAATAACGATATATTTTGTTTCAATAATTCTAAACCTTTTTTCCCTAAATCTAATTTGGGAAATAAACTTTTTCGAAATTAGAAAATTAAATCTCTTATTCGGAATAATCCTCTTCTTAATAATCTTTTTTTCAACACTAAATTTCCTAATCAAAGTAATTGCTTGGATAAATCTTAAACCAACATTAACAAGAGGGCAATTAAAAAAGAAAATTAAAAAACTAAGAAAATTAGATGAAAAAAGAAAAAAAGAAAAATCCAAACCCAAAATAAGAAAAATTGAAAAAGAAGAGAACAGGATAGCCGAAGAAATAAGAAACCATAAAGTAGAGAATAATACTTTTCTTCAATTTGTTTTCTTTTCGACAATAGTAATCTCTACCACATATGCTCCTTTCTTCTGGACATGGAGAATGATTTTTTTAGCAACAAAGAAGGAGATAAGATATCTAATAAATAAAGAGAAGGAGAAACCCTCTCATGCATGGGGAAAATCCTTAGATAAAAATAAAAAGGCGGTTCTCTATACTTGTTATATCTAAAATGGACCTAACTCCAGAACAACTTAAACAAATAAGAAAACAACTCTTAGAACAAGTTAACACAACTTTTCCAGAAGAGAAAAAAGCTGAAACAATTCAACAAATAGAAAATATGAATGATTCTGAGCTTATTCAGTTTCTTAAAGAGAACAATTTGATAAAAAATCCTTCCACCCCTGAATCACAACAAGGACAATGTATTTTCTGTTCCATAGTTTATGGGGACATCCCCTCAACAAAAATTGGAGAAAACGAAAAGGCTATTTCAATACTTGAATTAAATCCTGCATCTAAGGGCCACGCATTAATAATCCCAAAAGAACACATCCCAAATAGGAATGACTTACCTCAAGAAGTCTACGATTTAGCAAAAGAGATTGGAGAAAAAATAAAGCCTGCGTTCAAGCCAAAAGAAATAAAAGTTCTCGAGGGAGAAGTGATGGGCCACCAAATAATAAACCTTCTTCCTGTCTATTCAAATGAAACTTTAGATTCAGAAAGAATAAAACAAACCCCCGAACAATTGCTAGATCTAAAAAAACAAATTGACTCTTCTCCAGAACAAATTGAAATGCCTGAAAATCACTCTGAAACAAATTCTATCCCGGAAAAAACCCCTCCAAAAACAGAAGTACTAACAGAAAAAGATACTTGGTTGCCTCGAAGAAAACCCTGAAGAATAAATTAATTTTTACCTAAAAAGAAAATCCGAAAAACCAAAAGATCCAAATCAAATAAGCTATAAAGAAAACGGGAGCAAATTGAATTCCAACTCTAACTCTAACACTTCTTTTCTTCTTCCTTAACAAATAAATATCCCTCAAAGAAAGACCTTCCCAACTAGATTTTACAACTTTTCCTTTAGAAATTTTAACGTCTTCATACAACCAATCTCCTTCGGTCAATTTTGAAGTTTTAATTTCACGAATCATACATCCCTCATCAACAGATTTGGAAAACAAATAAAGTAAAGGAAAAAACAAAATAAGAATTCCAAAATAAACCAAATAAAAATTATAAACAAGTCCAAAAACTAACGAAACCAGGAACAAAAAAAGCCCAAGATAAACAACAAACTTATTCTTCCTAAATTGAATTTTAAATTGTTTCTTAAAATTCTTAAAATTCCTTAGTCCCAACCAGACACTAAAAAACAAACCATAAATTGCCCCAACAATTAAAAAAATTAAAATAAAATAAAAGAATCCCTGAAGATTCTCAAAAAAATTAAAAGAAAGAGGCAGCACTGCCCCCAACGCAATAAATAGTTTTGCATCCCCTCCTGCAAACATCCTAGTATAATAAAAAAGATTTCCTAAAACTAAAAAAATACCAAAACCAATTAGCCCTTGATAGAAAAAACTCATTCCAGGAAGCTCAAATAAAGAATAAAAAAACCTAAATCCAAGAGCAAAGATTATAAGACTAAAGTTTAACCAATTTGCAATTTCTTTCTTACGAATATCTTGGATAACAGCAAAGCTAATCCAAATCAATCCAAGAACCAAAAGAAAAATCTCCTCAAACATTTTAATTATTTTTTATCTTTCTTCTTGCCAGACTCACAAACATTCGAGGCCCTAAACCTTCCTCCTGTCTTGTAGGGATTCTTCTTTTTCTCTCTAAGCTTATCTTTCTTCTTCTTTCTATCTGAACTTTGTTTGGGCATAGCTGATAAAAGATAAAAGATATTATAAAACTATCTTCAAAAAATAAAAGCTAAATTAATTCAAAAAGATTTACCACAAGCAATACTGAGCTTCATTTAAGTCATTCGCTAATCCGCTTAAATCAATTCTCTCATCATCAAATGAATCGGCTTTATCTGCAGAAACTCCATCAATCCTAATTTCTTCACAAGGTTTCTTACAATCTAAAGTACATGATTCAACCCCATATTTCGCATACTCTTCTGCTTCTGCAAAAACTGCACAAGTTGTCTTAATCTTATTTCCATCTGCATCTCTTAAATCACGCTCAACGGAACAATAATCATAAAGCCCTCCAGTAGCACATGCAGCACCACAACTATTAACAATGTTATCTACATTTGTTTGAGAAAGCCACGGTGCAAGTTTACTCCAACCCATAGTAAATCCTAGAATCAAAACAACCAAAACCAAAACGGCAAGAATAAGAATAACAATCGTATTCGTACTCATTCCTTGTCCTCTATTATTCATTTTGCACCTCTAATACAAAAACATAGTTTATTTTCTTTATAAATATTTCCAAATTCAG